>JBMFSK010000039.1:0-9829 GCA_049967595.1 Thermoplasmata archaeon | reverse complement strand
CATGTGGGGAATTTTCAATTGCCGATTTTGGGGAATTCTTGACTGCCATCTACACTTTTCTTATCATCGCTCTACATCCCAGGATTTTTAGGCGCACACGATGCAAAATATCTCAACGATGTTTTGGGTAGAAGAATTCTGCAGATTCTGGGATTTAGCTTCATGACCTTGGGAATGATATTTGTTGCGTTGGGTGCAATTGTAGGTGGCCTCATAGCAATAGGTTTAGGTGTTATAGGTTTAATCCTCTGGTATGGTTTAGGTAATCTAGGTCCTGGAAATACAATGGACCTTTATGCCATAGAATTATTTCCAACAAAGCTTAGGTCTGCATCCATGGGTTCTGCGACTGCAATAACGAGGTTTGTCTCCTTCCTTAGTGCCTTTGAATTTCCTCTGATAGTTACATCCTTAGGGAAATTACCTTTCTTTGAAATGTTAGTTGTGTTCATGGCTCTCGCGCTGATATTCACAGTACTTATCACACCTGAAACAAAGGGACTTTCACCTGAACAGATATCAACTTATAAATATCACAAAAGAAAACTTGTACCCCAAGATAAAAAATAAACATTTTCAATTTTTTTTACTATTTTTTCATTTTTTATTAAAAAAACAGAAAAATTTAAATTATAAGGATGCAATTCAATTGTTGAAAAAGAGGTGGTGATTTTGGCTAATACAGATGAATCAATTTTAGATCAGGTGGAAGGCTACTTAAAAAAAGTCAAGGCTCAGTCAGATGAAATAAAGAAAAAAGAACAGGATCTTTCAGACAGGGAAAGAAAAATTTCACAATGGGAAAATGATTTAAAAAGTACGGAGACAAAACTAAAGGAAAGGGAAAGTTATCTTCAAAATAAGGAAAAGGAAATAGAAAACAATTCAAGCAAATTAAAGTCGCTTGAAGCGCGGTTAAATAGTAAATCTAAAGAAATAGATTCTATGTTAGAAAATCTTAAAAAATCTTTAAATAACTTTTCCCAGATGGAAAGTAAAGTAAACAGTTTGACAACAACACTTGAATCATACATTTCAAAATTAAAAGAAAATGAAAATACATTAAACAAATTCATTCAGGATTATCAAAGCAAGCAGAAGGAAATGATGGAGATGAGTGTAAACATCAAAAATACAATAGGTTCCATAGATACGATGAAAAAACAGCTTGATTTAACAGTAACGGGAGGATCAAATGTAAATATTCCATCCGTGGAAATAGAGAAAAGTAAAATAGAGGAAAGTATAATAGAGATACCTGCAAAGCCTGAAAATAGTGATGTAATACCATGCCCGAACTGTGGAACTCTGATAAGCAAAGATGCTGTTATGTGCTATGCGTGCGGTTATGTTCTTCATCCAGAGCTGCTCGAGGATACAAAAGATAAAAAATAGGTTAGGATCCTTCGATCTGCTTTCCAATTGTTATATCTAAACAGTTAAGAAATTCGTCTACTTTCGTTCCCGGTATTGTAGCGCCTGCAGCTATGTCATGGCCTCCGCCGGAGCCATTATTTTTTTCTGCACAGGTTCTTAGGGCCGAGCCAAGGTTCAGCCCTTTCTTTATTAGTGTTTTTGTAGCTCTTCCTGATACATGAACATCACCGTTAGAATTATGCATAGCAAAAACGGGCTTTTCTCTGTTCAGCGCATAATTCATTAAAATTCCAGCTGCAGCACCAGCAATAGAATTTTCTTGGACATAAAAGTATTGTATATTTTCCATCTCAATTTTACTGTTCATACTACTGTAAAGTTCTTTAATTAATAACTTTTTGAAGTTTGACCAGGTTTCTATTATTTCTTCCTTTTTATTCATATTTCCATTAAGAAATTCAAGAGCACTTCCCTGCATGTTCATCCTAGAAGCTGCATCAACATAACTTGAAAGCGTTATATCCCATATGCCATAAGAATCAATAAAATGCTTTTCTGCGATTATACTCTGTATTATATCATGCTCAACATCACGTTTCAAAAGATTAAGCGCAATCCAAGAGTACAGGGATGTTTTTAAATCTTCATTCATATCGCTCGGGGAATTTTCAGGGTCTATTCCTAATTTATTAAGTACATTAGATACTGCATCTTCGTTACCTGTGTACTCAGGTAAAAAAGGATCGGTTGCCAATAAAAGCATATTCTTAACCGTTGGTCCATCAAGCGTTATGTCTGTTAATTTTTTTATACCTTTATCCTCCAGAAAATCAACAATTAATTTATTTAATCCGGAATAACCATTAACATTTTGCTTATCTCCTATTACACCAGATAAAAAGGCAGGATATTCTTTCCAGTTATCCTCATTTACATACACTGAAAAAATGTATGATAGAGTTGAACCACAGGCATCTGTAGTGCCAGAAATATTACAAAAATGAGGATTTATATGAACAATTTTTTCTGAATCTTTCTCAGGAGGATGGTGATCTAAAATTATTACGTTGTTGTAACTTTCAAGTGTTGAAACGAAGGAAGATCCGAGATCGACAAGAATCAGGCAATCAAAATTTCCATTTAGCACAGATTTTAAATTTTCAATTGAAAGATCCTTCAAAAACGAAATATGCAAATCTTTACCGAGTTTATTTATAGTATTGAAAATTAAAGATGCAGATGATACACCATCTGCGTCATAATGTGCTATCACCCTTATGAAACTGCAACCATTTAACCTTTCAACAGCTTTTTTAAATTTTTTATCCAAACACTCTGGAATCTGGAACATTTTTATTTAATTAGCAGCTCTGAACTTTCCAAAGTGTATTTCCAATTTTCCGGTAACCTGCCTATCCTTTTATAATATTTTGCCAGTCTCAAAATCTTCGATTCAATGAGGTGAAGACCCCTTAAATTAGCTAAGTCGTTTGGATTATTTTTTATATGTTTATTTAGATAGACTGCCTTTTTCATCAAAGCAAGAAGATCATCTGGTATCTTTGGTTCTAAACCATTGGATCTTATGATCTTTAACATTTTCTTTCCTGTAACAAATTTAATTTTTGGAACACCATAAATATCCCTCAAAATTATGCCAGCTCCGCTCATTGTATTTCCTTCTTTAATAAGCTCTATTAATTTCTCTTCCGCCTGTTTATCTTTTAATTTAGCCCATTCTGGAGCACCGTTTCTTACTGGAGGTTTCGAACCGGATCTTCCATGTTTACCTGAATGAATCCTCGACATATTTTTCACCTATGACGGATAATCCTTAAATTCAGAGTGTATATAAGTTTTTTGACACTAAAATTAAATTTTCCCTGAAAAAATTTATTAACTGTTTTTAAAATATAGAATAGAATATGGATAATACATACATAATATTGTATATCGTTTTGTTCTCAATTGCTTTTATAGCAATAATTTTAATACTAAATTTATTAAAAAAGATAGGTCTTAAATCTATGAAAAACAGAGGTGAAAATTTAAAAGATGAGGCGTTTAATAAAATAGAATCAACAAAGTCCATAGCATCAATATTGGGAAAGAGAGGTATAAAGGTAGGTCCTGCAGTAGCAGTTTTAGATAAAGCAGATAGCCTATACCAAAAAGGAGATTACAATGGGTCAATTGCCCTTGCAGAAGAGGCACGAAGAATACTTGACAGATCAAAACTTGAAAATACAGAAGTACCCAAAGATGAGAGAATTTTTCCTCAAGAAAAGGAAGAAAAAAATACAAAAAAAGAAAATAATGAAGACGCATTATCCCCAAGCTATCAAATACAAAAAAAATTGCCTGAAAATTATCTTGCTGCAAAGTTCTCTCTTGAAATGGCTCAAAATCTTTACGATGGATCTGAAGAAGACAGAAAATTACTAGCTGTAGAATATTTAAAACTCGCAAAAATAACTTTCGACGACAACAACTATTCAGATTCTTTAAGGTATTCGCTTAAAACACAGAGAATACTAAAAAATGAGGAAGAACAAAAAGTGGAAAATAAATGTCCAAAATGTGGTGCTTTAGTAGACCCGAACGATAAATTTTGCTGGAACTGTGGTTATTCTTTAAAGGTAAGAAAATGCCCTAACTGTGGCGCGGATTTAAAACCTGAAGATAAATTTTGCAGATCTTGCGGATACAAGTTAATATGAACAGATTGTTTTTGGCCGGTATAATTCTATTCTTTATTTCAATTTCAATGATGATAATTGGTGTAATTAAGGGATTTATGGAATTTGCTTTTTTCATTTTTCCAATCTTTTATGGATATGGAACATATGCAGCAATTACAGCTCTTGCATTGATTTTGTCCGTGTTGATCATTTTTCTTTCTTTTTTTCAAATTGACAAAAACAAGAAAATTGACTACGGTGGTGTAATTCTAATAGGCCCAGTGCCTATTTTATTTGGAAACTCCAAAACAGTTATAATAATATCTTTAATTATTATTGTTGTTCTTGTACTTTTAATTATAATTTTATAATCCTGCCTTTTTCATATACAGCTAAAATAGGAAAACGATTCAGCATTAATGATATTTCAATATCTTTTTCTGCATTAAGATCCCTTAACCTATTAGCACTTTTAGACCTTAAAATAATTTCTTTAATTTTATTATAATCAATAGAGAATCCAAATTTTCTTGCTTTAATGTATGAAGCGCAAAGAAAATCTTCAATAGAATGAAGATCTCTCCTATTTGCACATATCAGTGGAATATCATCCCCAATATTCTCTATAACTTTATCAGCATTCAAGAATGATGCAATGTATACCTTTTCTGCATCAATTTTTTTAAGTATGCGTGTTCCATTCGTTGATACAAAAATGATGTATTTTCCAGAGAAATCTGCGTTCAAGAGTTCTGAGGGGGAATTTCCGAAATCAAAATCTTGAATTTTTATACCGTCATGCTCTCCTACCAATATATGATTGTTATGTGTTTTAATGAATTCTCTAGCCAATTCTTCATTTTCAAAAGGTATTATTTCATTTGCTCCTTTAAAAAGCATAACAATGATGCTTGAAGTTGCCCTGAAAACATCTATCAAAACGGCTTCTTTAGTTATGATTTTTTCAATATTGTTACCATCTAGAATTTTCATATTATTTCAACATCTATTTTTTTACCATTTCTATCAAATGCTGAAAAATCCGTTAACCTAAATGGATAACCAACGATGATATGTACACTTCCAGACTTAGAAAAAAGGTTAAGATCTTCAGAACTAGGGAATGTTACTCCTGATGGATGTGAATGCACGGTACCTACAAGCGAAAAATCAATCGGCTTCATGTAAAGCTGGTAAACTGCACTTCTCCTTCCAGAAACAGTTCCTGGTAAAAGGACTATTTCATAAATTATGTTTCTATCAGCTCTTAGAAATGCCGCGAACTCATCTGGATAAGTATCCTTGGCACTTTCCATTATAAGCTGTAATGTTTCCTTTCTTATTCTGTAATTCATAATATCTTTTCCCTAAGTTTTTCATAAAAATTTAGATTGAAGCGGACAAATACAGCTTCTTTTTCACTTTCACTTATTTTTACCACATCGTTATGTGTTATCCTCTTTTGAATCTGGCCGTCCAGAACAATAACACTTTTTCTGTTTTTATCAAGAAGATGTATTTCAAGTTCAGATTTACTTGGAACTACATGTGATCTTATGCTCAGCTTGAACGGGGCTATATATGCTATGACCATTGCATCTATCCTAGGGTCCACTATAGGACCACCCGTGCTCAATGCATAAGATGTTGAACCAGTGGCAGTGGCTATAATTAGCCCATCTGCTCTTAAATCCTCTAAAAGTTCTTTGTCAATGTAGATTGCATAAGTCCTAAGTTTTGAGATTTCGGCCGTATGGATAACAGCCTCATTCGCACAGTCTGGTAACCTCTTATCGTTTAATAACACTTTGATTTTTTTTCTTCTGTCCAGAAAATAGTTGCCATTTATGAGCCTTTCAAGTGAAGATTCTAAATCAACGGGAACTATTTCTGTTAAAAACCCCAACTTTCCAAGATTTATTGAAAAAATAGGCGTGGTTGTGTTTTGCAATGTTTTCAACACGGTACCATCTCCTCCAATTGTAATTATCATGTCAACATCCATTTCTGAAATAGGTATACCTGTTTTTTGTATCTTTTTTGCTGTTTTTTCTTCCAATATAACATCATGCTCCTTTCTTAGATATTCATAAACTAACTTGACAATGTTAAAACTTCTAGTAATTTCTGTGTTTGCAACAATTCCAAACTTCATTTTAATAACCTCCAGATCTTTTCCGCATATTCAGGATTTCCTGAAGCGAGAACATTTTTTCTTAATGTTAGGTCATATTTCATATTTAATGGCTTGAGATCCTTCATATCATAAACTTCACCGCCTGCTTCCCTTACTATAAGAGTACTTGCAGCAATATCTATTACCCTTAAAACCTCTTTTTTAGAAAAATAATATAAGAATGCGTTAGCAGTTCCTTCTGCTACCATAGCCATTTCCATTGAAGCACTTCCTAGAGATCTTATTCTTCTTGAATCTTTAATTATTTTGCATACTGAATCTGGAATATTTCTGCCCAGGCTTATTACGTTTAGATTTTCACTCATTTCACTGTTAGCTTTAAGCTTTCTTTCTTCAAAATATGCCCCCTTGCCCTTTTCTGCCCAGTATTTTTTTCCACTTACCAAATTCATTACCAATGCATATTTTAAATTCATTAGGTCGTCCTTACCAACCGCCATTGATATTGAATAAAAGGGTATATTCATCTCAGCGTTGAACGAGCCGTCTATAGGATCCAGAACCAAAGTATAATCATAGTTTCTATCAAGAAAACCGTATTCTTCACTCAATATATTTAATGGTAGATCTTTCTTTTTGACTATTTCAAATACCTGATCTTCTGCAACCAAATCTATTCTGGATGTAGGAGTACCATCCGCACCAATCTTAACCGTTTCCCTTGCATCCAAGAATTTATTTTCTAAGAATTCGTTTACATGCATTTTAACGCCATTTGCAATTTCTGTAAGTTCTTCTATCATTTATTTTTGATATCCATCTACATATTAAAAAACTTTTCATGAGTATTTTACTATTAAACTCATTATGATATCAGCTACATCATCAACCTTATCTGTAATGCTTTCAAGACTTTCATATATCTCCTTGTATCTTAAAACAAGCATAGGTTTTTCAGAATTAAGGATCTGTTTTATAACCATATCCACTATGTCATCTGTATAATTTTCAAGTTTGTGAATATCTTTGCATCTTTCTGTTATTTCAATATATTCACCGAGTCTAATTGCCATAATACTGTGAAGTGCCTCTTTTAGTTCCGTTACAGCCTTTAAATTTATTTCTGAAAGTCCAATTATTTCATTCGTGGATTCCTTGATATTATAAATCATAATCTTTTTGCTTGTTGATTCTATGGCATCTAATACATCATCAAGCCCTTTAACAAGCGATGCTATGTCTAGATTATCAATTGGTGCTGGAAATTTTCTATTTAATTTTGTAAAGATTTCAGAAACAATTTCATCATTGTTGTGTTCTAATTCTTTAATTTTTCTTGCCCTTTCCTCTATATTATCAAAATGTATGGCCATTTCATAAAGTTCTTTAGCTGCCTCTTCAACATTATTTGTTAATTTAACTATGTATGAAGAAAACTCTCTGAAAACTGTAGATGCCTCTTCAAGCGATAGAGCTCTTGTTTCTTCACCCAGTAAAATTGTTATTAAGAATCCCAAAAATGTGGATATTGAAACAAATAGCAAAGCTATTCCATTTCCAAATATCCCCATTAGAACGGGTATTAAAAAGACACCTGTGATTGCTCCTAGCCGACTTATTGCCGCTGATGATCCCTGTGCCGTCGCCCTCAGCCTTGTAGGAAATAGTTCTGTAGCTACTATCCATGTGGTTGTATTAGGCCCTGCATTTTCAGAAATCTGAAAAATGGCAAAAATCGAAAAAAGAAAAACTATACTGATCGGCCCAATTATTCCAAGCAAAAACAATGATATTGTCATTCCAAGGAATCCTATTGCTTGAAGCTTTAATCTTCCATATTTGTCTATAAGTAAAATGGCTAAAATGAAACCTATTATTCCAAATACATCAAGAAATGCAGTTCCTAAAATTGAAGTTATTGAATTTTTAAAGCCAAGATCGTACAATAATGTTGGCAAATACATGCCGATTCCGTATACACCAATGTCCATAAAAAACCATGGAATCCAAGCAAACAGCGTTCTTTTTCTGTATATTGGTGAAAGTAAATCTTTCATGGATGCATTTTCTTTTTTAGACAGCTGTAAACTGCTAACATTAACGTTAATATTCAACGATTTCAATACTTCAGCAGCCTCTTTAGATTTTCCCTGTGAAACAAGCCACCTAGGCGATTCAGGCATCGTAGCTCTTAAAATTATTACTATAATGGCTGGAACGATACCTGAAAATAGCATTAATCTCCAGGAATCTATACCTATTGGCTGGTAAAAGGCAATTAAATATCCAACCAAGGCGGCAGTAAGCGCTCCAAGCCCCCAAAACATAAAAGTTGTTGAAATAAGTTTTCCACGTACCTTGCTAGGTGAAAACTCTGTAACATATGTAGAACTTATAGGATAATCCGCGCCTATCCCCATACCCAATAAAAATCTGAATAAAATTAATTCCCAAATATTTGTTGCTAAAGCGGAAAGTGTTGCAAATACAACAAAGAACATTAGATCTAGTACATACATTGTTTTTCTTCCCATTTTATCCGTATAACGGCCTAATGTCAATGCTCCAAGAAACATTCCAATGAAAGCAGATGATGTCAGAAGTCCTAGCAATATATTTTGCTCGCTCAAAGGCAATGTACTTATCCAAATTGGTTTAATAAATAAAAGCACTACACTAATAATAAACAGATCGAATCCATCCAAGAAAACGCCTGCAGCAGAAAGTAAAAGCATCTTTAAATGAAAACGTGACACGTTCATGTTATCAATGGCTGCTGTAATGTTATCTTTTTCCAATTTAAATCACAATACTGTATTGTATCATAAGTTAAAAATTTTATTAATTTAGAAATAATTAATAAAATCATTTGCATATAGTTACTGAATGAAAATTTCCATTCACATCTGGAAAGTACAAAATGAAATTATGCTCGCAGCCTGCGATTCAAACCTTCTTGGAAAAAAATTTGAAGAAGGTGAATTACACATAGAAGTGAAGACGGAATTTTACCATAAAACATATACGACAGAAAAATCTTTTAGGAATGTTCTGAAAAAAGCTACTATTATCAATCTTGTAGGTGAAAATGTAATTAGAATAGCTATTGAAGAAGGAGTCATTGATGAAAATAATATTATAAGAATTTCAAATGTACCGCACGCGCAGGCTGTGGTCATGCTATTTTAAAAATTGTTAATCATATATTATATAAATTTAAGGAATGTTATGGGTTTGGTGGAAGCTGTAAATCTTAACAGCTTTAGCGATGAGATACACGGACTTCTACCAACAGAAAGGCATATAAATAATATTTATAAACAGTGATAATGGCTACCAGGGTGAAGCTATATCCAAACGAGAAACAGAAGGTATTATTGGAAAAGCACTTTGGCAGCTGCAGATTCGTTTACAATCACTTCCTTGAAGAGCGTGACAGATACTACATAACACATAAGGATGCAGAGAAATCATCTTTTAACTATATAGACACGCAAACTATACTGTTAAAACTAAAGAATGAATATTTAGCTTAGGAGTAGCTCACCAGTATCTCCGAGTAAACTAAAGATTTAAGACCACTTTTTCTATTATTTTTGCGTGGAGAGATAAGGAAAATGGACCCATAAATCAT
>JBMFSK010000038.1:0-9849 GCA_049967595.1 Thermoplasmata archaeon | reverse complement strand
TTATTACAGATTATTTTCAATAAATATAATGCCTAAAAATCAGGGAATTTGGGAATTTCTCATAAAATCACTAAAAATTGCAAATAATTGTCAATATTTAAATTTTTTATCTGAAAATACTAAAATAGAATTTTTTATTTTTATCCAAAAAATATTAAATATTTCTTAAAGTTTGAATGTTTCTATGAGAGCAAAGGCAGAATGGTCAAAATTAAATGAAATTATGATACACAGACCTTCTGTGGAGGTAGAATATGCAATGCTAGCTCCAAAGCCCTTTCTTTTTGAAAGGGTATTCAATGTTCAAAGGGCAATAATGGAGCATGAAAAGCTTGAAGAAATAATGGTTGAAAATGGAGTGAAAGTTAAAAGGTTTGAAAATGAAATAATCAGGAAAGCGAATGAGTTTGAACCATTTAGGAAAATGTTTATGGAGTTTTTTCTTAGTAAAGTGCATTTTTATGGTAAAATTGACGATTCACATGAGGCTGAGGAAAATTTCAGAAAAAACATTGAATTGCTTGATAACAAAACAATATTTGATTTGATGGTTCTGGAGCCATCGATCATATTAAAGAATAACGGTGATGGTTTCATTGAATACCCTTCAGTTTATTCAAACCTTCCGCTTGCAAATCTTTATTTTATGAGGGATCAGCAGGCTGTGGCGGATAATGGTGTAATAATCGGAAACATGAAAATGGAACAAAGAAAACGGGAAATTGATATAACAAGACTCGTAATAGAGCAAGTTTTTGGTGTAAAGGATGCATTTGAAATAAACCGGAAGGGACATTTCGAAGGTGGAGATTTCATGCCAGCCGGATCTTTCTCCCTAATTGGTGTAGGATCAAGAACTGATTGGGAAGGGGCTTACCAGGCCATATTTTCAGGTAAGATAGATTCAGAAGAAATTCTTGTAGTGGAGAATCCTATTTATGAGTTTGCAAAAGGTAACAAGATGATGAACATGCATCTTGATACCTATTTTAACATTGCAGGTAACGGTATTGCAATCACATCAGTTTATCTCGCAAAGATGGCCAAAGGTGTGATATTCAGGAAAGAAAGCAGAGGTAACTATGTAAAAGAAGGTCATACAAATCTTTACGATTACATGAAATCTAAGGATTTCAATTTCATAGATCTTTCCATACCAGAACAATTATCATATTCATCGAACTTTCTTACTTTAAATGATAAAAAAATAATCACAGTAAATGTGAAAAGTGTAATTGAAAAGCTTATAAATGAAAAGGCCTTTGATAATCAAACGGAGGAAATAGTCCTTACAGAATTGAGCAAGCTTGGAAATAATATATTTCCTAACAGACCAGACGTGAAAAGAGAGGGAATTGAATTCATCAATGCCGATTTGATAGAGCTAACAGGCGGATACGGTGGTGCACATTGCATGACTGCCACATTGGAAAGGGCGTAATTATTAATTAATTGAATTAATTATAAGTGTCAAGGTGTTAATCATGAAAAGGGACCTGATCTCAATATTGGATGTTAAAGATGATCTGATAGATATAATAAATCTAGGCATCGAGGTAAAGAGGAATCCGAAAAACTATAGTGAAGCCCTTAAGGCAAAGAGCCTTGCAATGATATTTGAAAAACCATCAACCAGAACAAGAACAAGCTTCGAAGTAGGTATGACACAGCTTGGTGGTCATGCATTATACATGAGCCCCAGGGATATGCAAATGGGAAGGGGCGAAACAGTAGAGGATACAGCAAAAGTTCTGAGCAGGTTTGTGGACGGTATAGTATACAGGGCTTTTGACCATAAAATGGTAATTGATCTTGCCCAGAATGCTACTGTGCCAGTTATTAACGCTCTTGATGACGTAGAGCATCCCGCGCAGATTATTGCAGATCTTATGACAATTTTTGAGAAAAAAGAGAAATTAAAAGGTCTCAAGGTCTCTTTTATAGGTGACGGGAACAATGTTGCTAACTCACTCATGCTTGGATGTGCAATCGTGGGTGCAGATTTTTACCTTGCATCACCTAAAGGCTATGAAATCAAGGATGAATATGTCACTCTTGCCAGAAAAGTTGCCAATGGCAGATCAAAGATAGTGATCACAAACGATCCAATCGAGGCAGCAAAGGATGCTGATGTTATTTATACTGACGTTTGGGTATCCATGGGAGAAGAATCTGAGAAGGATAAAAAGGAAAAGGCTTTCAAAAATTATCAGATTAACGGAAATTTAGTCAAACACGCGAAAAAAGATTATATATTCATGCACTGCCTACCAGCACACAGGAATATAGAGGTAACGTCAGAGGTAATTGACGGGCCTAACAGTGTCATTTTCGATGAAGCAGAGAACAGACTTCATGCGCAGAAAGCTCTCATGATAAAGCTTATGAGCTAAACCCTTCTCTTAAACATTTTTTCAAGTTCCTTTATCTCAAATTTTATCATGGTCGGTCTTCCGTGCGGACAGGTGTATGGATTTTTGCATTTCATAAGATCCATGATTAGTGATTTCATCTCCTTTTCTGATAATTTTTCATTTGCTTTGATTGCACCTTTGCATGCCATCAACGCTGCAATCTGGAATTTTCTTTCAGAATCAATATTCATATGCGAATTCCTTATCTGATCTATGCCTTCGAGAATAGCATCCCTGATCTCATCGTTTTTGAATATTGAAGGCACAGACTTCACGGATACGGATCTCTGATACACATCTATGGAAAAGCCATACTCTTCAAAAATATTTTTGCTGGATCTTAGAATTTCAGCATCCTGAATAGAAAGATCGACCATAACCGGTGATATTAACTTTTGAAAATTCTTTTTTTCCATATCATCAAGAAATTTCTCCGTCCTGATTCTTTCGTGAGCTGCATGCTGATCTACAAGTAAGAGTGCATCCGGTATTTCACATACAATGTAAGTCAGTGCAAATTGCCCTAGTATTCTCAATCCACCTAGTTCTGGTATATGCTCTTCAATTTTTTTCTGTACTGTAGGAGCGGAATATTGAAAAAAATCTTCTTTTGCAGAGGGCTCTAACATTTCAGGCATTTTTTCTAGAACTGAATTTGCCTTAGGTTCCTCAGAAGGAATCATATTCAGTCCACTTAAAGCATTTGAAACGCTTTCTCTTACAAATTTTTTAACAGAATAATCATCCTGGAATTTTATTCTTAATTTTGCAGGATGGATGTTCACATCAATTTCTTCTGGAGGTATTTCTATTTTAATGACTGCAATAGGGTACCTATCATGAAAAAGCAAAGAACCATATCCATCAAGAATAGCATCGATGATTTCACTGGCCTGGACATATCTGCCGTTAACGAAAATAAACATATGATCCCTGGTCTTTCTTGCTACTTTTGGTTTTGATATTATACCTTTCAATCTCATCTCATCTTTTGAGGAATTAATTTCAATGATGTTCATCGCATCATCGGGAGAATATATTTGGGCAATTCTCTCGACAGGATTATTCACAGCCGAAAGATCGAAAACCACCTTTCCATTGTGCGTTAACTTAAATCCGATTTTTTCATATTCAAGAGCGTAGGGTAAAAATACATCTTCAATAAACTTGAATTCTTGATTATCCCCTTTTAAGAATTTTCTTCTTGCAGGAAGATTTTCAAATATGTTCATTACTTTAATAGATGTTCCTTTCTTTGGTGCCAGGTTCTGTATTTCAAGAATTTTTCCGAAATCGATCCTGAGGAAGGTCGAAGGAACTTCGTAACCTTCACCGGTTCTTATTTCCATTCTTGATACTGATGAAATGCTGTACAAAGCTTCTCCTCTGAAGCCAAGTGTCCTGATTTTTTTGAGATCCTCCTTACCTGATATTTTGCTTGTAGCGTGCTTACTTATACTTAAAACTGCATCGTTTCTACTCATCCCAGTACCATTATCTGAAACATGAATAAGTTTCTTACCGCCTGATTCAACATTCACAAGAATTTCAGTCGAATCGGCATCAATTGAATTTTCCATTAACTCTTTAACAACGCTTGATGGTCTTTCTATTACTTCACCTGCAGCAATCAAGTTAATTGTTTCATCGTCAAGTATTTTTATCTTATCCATATTTTTATCATATTAATTTTGATTTAAAAACATTGCTAAAAGAAATATTAATATATGTATTCTATATCAAGTATATCAGATAAAAATGAGAAAAAAAATAATTGGAATTGGAATAGTTATTCTTCTTGTGGGCGTGGTGATGTTAAGCGCATCAAGTTATGAAAGTTCCCAAAATACCATAATGAGCAATGTTTGGACATCATATTACAGCGGGGAATACGTTTCTCAGGAATTGAATTTCACCACAGATTATATACTAATGTATTCTTTCAATGAAACGGTTTCAGGTGTAGTATCAGCATCATCATTAAGCACATTGAACAAAACAAATCTGAAAAATTTTTCAATCAAACCTAGTGTTGTTGTAGATGGCATACAAACTTACGAGCTGGAGAATGGTAAATATTATATTGTGGTCTTTTCGAGCTCAAGTCCAAATATTACTTATACAATAATCAACATGGATAATATTATAATTCCTAGTGTTCTTGAACTAGTTGGTGTAATTCTTGCTATAGTAGGTATAATAATTGCAATAATAGGTCTTTTGCTGAAAAAGAAATGATTGGCATGTTTATTAAAATAGAACTTAATAGTGAAAGACCCATATACGTTCAAATTTATGATCAGATAGTTGGAGCGATAGCGTCAGGTGAATTGAAAGAAGGAACAATTATACCGTCTGCAAGAAAGCTTTCCAAGGATCTTGGTGTTAATTTTCATACGGTAAATAAGGCATATGACATTTTAAGGGAGAAGGGCTTTTTGTTCATGAACAGAAAAAAAGAATATATTATTCAGAAGTCAATTGATTTAAAATACATTGAGAACTGGAAAGAGCTAGAAAAAAAAATGGTGAACGAAGCCATAGCAAAGGGCATGACTGAAAAAGACATAATATCAGTATTAAAGGATATTTTAAAAAAAACAAAAGAAGGTGAGAATTTATGAGCGCATTCCTCCTAGTCATGATTTTTGTTCTCATTCTTATTGGCATTTTATCAATTCTAATGCCTGATCTTGTCCCCAAAACACTTCCATTCGGTGTAAGGATACTGGCAGAATATAAAAATGAACCAATATTAAGAAAAATGAAGAGTTATTTCAGAATTTATATTCTAATTCTTTTGATTGCATTTTCTATTCCCATGATCTATTCAAGTATATATGAACAGGTAATTATCTTATTTTCGTTCATAGTATTGCAGTATGTTGGCTATTACATTGCTCACAGAAGAATACACTCAGAAAAAATAATGAAAAAATGGTATGAAAATAAGAACGAAGTCTTAGTAGCAGAAATTGCAACAGAGCATAAAAAAATAAATGTATTCCTATGGATATTGCCGAGCATTATAATCATATTAATAGCAATAATCTCCCTTTATTTTGTTTATCCATCTTTACCTAATTCCATTCCAATGCATTTCAATGCAAATGCTGTTCCTGATTCATGGATGGCAAAGACACCTTTGAATGCATCTCTTCTTATAATATTGATGGCAGCCATAACAGTTGTTTTTTATTTTCTTGATATAGTAATTCTCAGATCGAGGATCGAAATCGATCCTTCAATGCCAGAAGCATCATCATACCAGGCAAATGCATTCAAAAATCTAATGGCCAAGAGCCTTTCCGTAATGGGCTGGTTTCTCAATATAACCTTTCTATTTTCTAATTATATAACATGGAACATATTTCCTTCAAATGATTTCATCGTGGTAATAACACCCATAATTATTGCTGTTGGCATTATATTTGCAGTATCCATTTATGCTGGTGCTCAGGGATCAAGGTTAAGTTTTCCTTCAAAAGGGAATCAGGACAGCGAAGTAATGAGGGATGATGACAGGTACTGGATAGGCGGTGCGTTTTATTTCAACAGGGAAGACAGGGCAATCATAGTTCCGAAAAGATTCGGCATTGGATGGACTCTGAATCTGGGAAATATTGCCGCGTGGTTTTTCTTCATGATTATAATCCTGCTTTCTCTCGTGCCTGTAATAATCATAGGGCTGGTTCACTTATGAAAGGGTCAAGAAACAAGCTCATAGCGATACTTGTAGGAATTTTATTCATGCTCATTGCTCTACTAATCCAGATCTTTGTTCAGGAATTACCCTCAATAATAATGATCATGGAATATGGAATTTCAGAAGCTGAAAAAATTCTGACAAATTTTGAATTATCTGATATTTTCTTATATGCATTATTCATTGGAGGCACAGCAGCATTCTTCCAGGAGATTATGAAGCTCTTCGCAGTCAGATTTCAGGAGAAAGAATATGCTTTCTGGGTAGGCATAGGATTTTCAATTATTGATATATCGGTCATTTTTATAGAAATTTTGCTTTCTTTCAGAAATCTGTCATTCTATGAATATGCTATTTTATTATTAAATGTAGCATCATCCTTAATGTTTCATCCTGGAACAGCAATGTTTTTGAAGCATGGTCTCATCAGCAAAGAGGTAAAAATTTACTTTCCCATCGCATTTCTTCTCCATTTGATCCTGGATGGTGGGGTGGTTCTCTCAGATATTTATGTTCTGAAGAATCCTTCAAGTTTTGCAATCGTGGTCTCGGTATATTGGTCCATTGCTATATTCATTTCTATTTTTGTGTTATTATGGGGTAGAATACTGATAAACGAGCTATAAAAAAGCTAAAGCATCGGAGTTTTCTGATTATAGGATCAACATATATCTAGAGAGGTATATTCCACAAAACCTCGAATTAGCAATCCTCAAAGGCCATAGATTCTAGTGTCAAAAACTATTTTATAAATTATATTTTTATTGTTTTATTATTTGTATACATTAAACATTCGGTCTTTTTCTGTTATGTCATTATAAAGTTATGTTTGGTAACTGCAATTGTACATAACACATAAATATTTTTATTCAAATAAATTTATGAATTTCAATTCTAAAGCAATGAAAATTGGAGTCATTCCAAAAAATTCATATTTTGAAGATGAAAAAGATTATAAAAACCCTTTTGTTATTGAAAACTATGATAGAGGTAGAGGAGAAAGAAAATTATTCAATAGTAAGGATTCTAAGAGAAGAAAAGGCAAATTCACTCAACATGGAAATTATAGAGGAAATATTTTCAGCCCTGAGACCGCTCGAACAAAAAAAGAGCATATTGTCTGTGATAATTACGGGGGGCGGAAAATTTTTCTCAGCGGGCGGAGATCTTTCACAGATGTTAAAGCTAGATGAGCATGATGGTATAAGATTTTCATTTATGGGTCAGGAATTAATGGATTATATTGAAAATTCGAGCAAGATATACATTGCGGCAATGAACGGACCTGCATATGGAGGAGGCATGGAACTAGCGCTTGCATGTGATATCAGAATTGCATCAAAAAATGTCAAAATGGGCCAGACGGAAATTAATGTTGGTCTTGTCACTGGATGGGGTGGTGCCGAGCGGCTTATAAGATATGTTGGAAAAAGCGTTGCATCTTATCTCCTGCTGAAAGGTGAAGTAATGGATGCAGAAGCAGCCCTAAGATATGGATTAATTCATCAGATTTCGGAAGATCCAATTTCAGATGCAGTAAAATTTGCTGAGAACCTTTCAAAGAGAAATCCTGATGCAGTAAGGGCGTACAAACAAATGTTCAGGGAAAACTCATACATCCTAGAAAGGTCTCTTTTCGGGAAAATCGTTTCCTCTGTTAATGGTAAGGAGGCAATTAGCGCATTTTTCGAGAAGAGGGAGCCAAAGTTCATATGATCTTGATTCATGCATGTTGTGCACCATGCCTATCTTCAATTCTTGATGAAATAAAAGAACCTTTTAAGGTGTTTTGGTACAACCCTAACATCCAACCATATAGAGAGTATTTGAGGAGACTCGATACACTTGAAAAATTTAAAAAAGAGAAGAATTTCGAGGTAATTTATGATTTAAGCTATGATCTTCAGGCCTGGATAGAAAATGCGATAAAATTGAACAAAAAGTCTGATGTTCTCAGGTGTAGGTTTTGCTATGCTGATCGCCTTGAAAGAACAGCTCAATATGCAAAAGAGTATGGTTTTGATAGATTTACATCATCAACGCTTTATTCTCCATACCAGAAGCATGAACTAATACGTGAAATTGGCACAGCCATCGGCAAAAAATATGACATAGAATTTTATTATAAAGATTTCAGGGATCTTTTTCCCAAGGGGGATAAAATTGCAAAGGAGCATGGCCTTTACAGGCAGGGTTACTGTGGCTGCATATTCAGTGAATATGATAAGTATTCCATGAAGGTGAATCTCGATGTTTATTAAGGTATCAAAAGATAAAATTGAAATTGAAAAATTAATTTCAATGATAAACTCTGAAAAAAATGGTGCAATAGTTACCTTCATAGGAACGGTAAGAAATTTAAACGAAGGTAAAAATGTAACAAAGATAATCTACGATGCTTACCTTCCAATGGCAGAAATAGAACTGGAAAAATTGCTTGAGGACGCCAAGTCAAAATTTGAAATATTCGATGCATGCGTTCACCATAGAATAGGTGAATATTATCCAAGCGATATTGTTGTTTTTATAGGTGTTTCATCAGCTCATAGGGAGGAAGCATTTAAAGCTTGCAAATTTATTATTGATGAAATTAAAGAGAAAATACCAATATGGAAAAAAGAATTTTATGGGGAAGAGGGAAAATGGCTTTGATTTTACTGGAAATATGATAGATCCTGAGACTGCTTTCCTTTAATTATTTCGTTCAGAAGCCTGTTTGCGCTGTCCTCGTCCATACCTACCTTATTGATAAGGAAGTTAAGAAGGTCATCCCTTGTTGCACCCTTCTGCATTCTTTCCTGAACCATCAAAATTACCCTTTGCGCCAACTGTTTATTGAATTCCTCCTCAAGCTTGAACTCCTTTATCATAAGATATAGAGCTGTAATCAATCCAGTAAGAGCATCACCGAATTCCTCCTTGCTTATTGATGCTAGGTCCAGATCGGAACTTAGGACAATCTCCTCGTTCATTCCCCTGATCACAAATTTAACAAGGCTTGTTCTATCATTTAAGAAAAGCAATTTTCTAGATATGTCAAGTCTTTGAATAGGGTCAAGCAGAGCTGTTTCAAGGCCAGTATGGACGTACAATTTTACAATCCTGTTAGCAATGAGAATATTAAGAACAAACGGGACCTTAGGATGTTCTGCAATTATCATGTTTTGGTCAACCTTCACATCCCAGATGAGATTTACCGGATCCTCTGATTTATCCGAGCCTGATGTAAGCCATTTTATAATCTCATCGTTCCAGTTGCTTACGTTTTGTCCAGCGAGAGAAATAAGATCAGGTGCTATTTTTATGATATCATCTTCAGTGATAATACCAATGAGTTTGCTGTTTTCTATCACAGGAAGCTTTCTTATACCTTTCGTTACCATCAACTTAGCAGCATTTTCAAGGTTTTCAGTAGGTAGAATGGCTATTATTGGTGAGCTCATAATACTGTCTATGTTTTCTTTTGTTATATCAATCTGTTTACCAAGGACCTTAGTAGTAAAATCCCTTTCAGTTACTATGCCCTTAGGGATATCATTTTCCTTTACTATGATTGTAAAAACTTTTTTTTCAAACATTTTTTTAATTGCTTCATCTATTGTTGTATTTTTATCTATGCAAATATAATTCTTTGACATTAACTCGCTTACAGTTTGAATTTTCATTTTCACCACCGATAATATCTAAAAACATTATTAAATTTTACCATAACCTCCCTATTTTACAATT
>JBMFSK010000037.1:0-11083 GCA_049967595.1 Thermoplasmata archaeon | reverse complement strand
AATAGTATATGATGCATCCAATGGGTATTTATATGTAACTGATGCGAACTCTAACAATATTGCGATAATAAATAGTTTAACAAATACAGGTATTAAAACAATTCCTGTTGGATCAGATCCAGAAGGAATTGCATTCGATCCTTCTAATGGGTATATATATGTAACAAATAGTGGATCTAACGATGTTTCAGTAATAAACGGTTCAACGAACACTATCGTAACAACAATCCCTTTAGAATTATATCCAATTGGAGTGACTTTCGATTCTTCCAATGATTACATATATGTTACAAACGGAGATTCAGACAACGTATCCGTAATTAATTGTTCAACAAATACTGTTGTAACGACAATCCCTGTTGGAGTAAATCCATATGGAATGGCATTTGATTCATCAAATGGGTATATATATGTAATGAACTATGGTTCAGGAACCATAAGTATTTTATATGCTGGAAAAACAGGCTCAAATTACAAAATTACATTTAGAGAAAATGGCTTACCAACAGGAACATCATGGTCCGTTACTTTGAATGGCGTCACCGAAACATCATCTAAAAATACCATAACATTTAACGAACCTTATGGAACTTACAATTATACAATTACACTTCCAAGTGGTTACAAAACATCACAATCATCAGGTACAATAACTACAACTCAATTAAGCATGAATGTTTCTATAGTGATAAGTTCTACAAGCTCAACATCACCTAAAACAAGTTTTTCAAATTCTAACAATATTTTACTGATAGGAATAATAGCCGTGATCATTGTAATAGCAATATTATCAATAGCTTTTATGAGAAGGGGCAAGAAAAAGCAAGGACCTAAAGAATGGAAAGAACCACCTAAGCAGGAGCCTCCTCAATCATAAAATTTTTAATTAATAATTTTTATTTTTTGTTCTAACCTCATAAAAAAGATGTCCACCGATAAAATAAATAATGAACTAATTTTTTCAATAAAGATTAACAAATTTAATAAAATAAAAAGTAAGATATAAAATTAATTTAGGCAATATTTAAATATTAAATTTATGATATGTTCTATCATGAAATGGAGATGGTTAGTATTATTTTTAGTAATTCTTCTAATTTTATCATACTTTTCAATGAGCTTTAACGTTTTAAACCCTGTGAATGGAGCTTATGAAACCATTGAATATGCTAATTATACTACTCAATCTTTAAATGTACCAGGCCTATCAAACAATGTAAAAGTAATTATGGATAATTCAGGTGTTGCTCATATATATGCAAATAATGATCATGATCTGTTCTTAGCACAGGGATATTATATGGCAAGCAATAGGCTTTTTCAGATGGAAGTACAATCTCTTGCTGCATCAGGTAATTTAAGTTTGTGGATAGGTAGTTCTGCGATATCTTCTGATCAAGCAATGAGACTTTTGGGCCTACCAGAAAATGCTAATTTTTTGGTCAAAGCTTATCAAAATAATTATTCCAAATATTATAATGATCTTATTGCTTTCAGTCAAGGTGTTAATGATTTTATAAATACATCAAAATTGCCATTAAACTTTAAATTGCTTGGTGTTCAACCCTTTTACTGGTCTCCATTTTACACATTTGCCTGGGAAGAATACATGACGCTCATGCTCACCACTGGTATATATGAACCACTTGAATCTGCATTATTTTTAAATACATTCGGCTATGAAAACATGTCATTAATATGGCCTTATTACCCCTATTATACTGAAAATATAACGATGGTTCCAGGTGATGGTACGGTTAATGGTTTCAATCTTACAGATCAAGGCATTTCTCCGAGTTATCTATGGTCATTAAATTGGTATAATCAATGGGCTACGGGCATAAACATTTCTCTTCTTCGTGATTTATCACCCTTAATAAACAGTGCACTTAACAACATTTCAGATCCTTTATTTTTACCACAAGCTAGAGCCTTAGAAAACAGTATAGGCAGCAATAGCTGGATAATTACTTCTGATTACTCTTTTTCAAAATTCCCAATGCTTGCTAACGATCCACATCTAAATTTAATGGCCCCATCTGTTTGGATCCCTATGCAGCTAGTTGATCCTAATTTCAA
This sequence comes from Thermoplasmata archaeon, assembly GCA_049967595.1. Lineage (GTDB taxonomy): Archaea > Thermoplasmatota > Thermoplasmata > Thermoplasmatales > ARK-15 > ARK-15. The sequence goes on along the minus strand of JBMFSK010000037.1, from coordinate 9,004 downwards.
CGTGACCGGATGGGCTCTCGCAGGAATTCCTGGTATATTGATTGGACACACAAATAAAACAGCCTGGGGTTTAACTACACCAGAAGGTAATTCTGCTAACGAATACCTTGAAATTTTAAAAGGAAATGAATATCTTTACAACAACTCTTGGGAAAAGATGCAGATTCAGAATTACACATTATTAGGAAAAAAATATTCCATATATTACACAAGTAATGGGCCTTTAATATCAAGAAATGGCAATTTAGGTATTAGCCTGAGCTGGGTAGCTTTCAAACCATCGTATATTTTAGTAGCAGAATTAAAGTTAGATCAATCGCAGAACTACTCTGATATGCTTAACGCTTTAAAGAACTGGGGATATCCTCCTCAGAATTTCGCTCTTGTTTCTTTACATTCTGCAGGATATATAACTGCAGGATGGTATCCTGTATTAAATGAAACTTTACCAGACCATCAGCATGTTAAAGTGATAGGGTCAAGAACACTGTTGAATGGATCTCTGCCACAATTCCAATATTCTGGTTATGTTCCCTACAATTATTTACCCCAAGATAAAAATCCTCAAAGGGGCTATATGTTTGCTCCGAATCAACCAACTGTAGGATTGAATTATCCATATCCTTTCATAGGTGGTTTCTGGGCATCAGGAGGGAGAGCTGAATCAATTAATGCTTATATCAAAAATCATCCTAATATGAACCTTTCGGATATGATTCAACTGCAATCCAATGTATCAGATTACTGGGCATCCATGTTAACACCATATATTATTAACGCTATAAGGGGAATGAACATGAATAATACTGAAGAAATAGCATTTAATTATTTAAACAACTGGAACCATACTGCATACACAGATGAAGTTGGCATTACTATTTACTGGTATACTCTTTCAGAAATATACAATCTGAGCATAAATAAAATTCTAAGTAATAAAGGTCTTTCTGGTCTTGAAGAACCATTCGAGAGCACAATAATCTATATAATAAAGCATAATTCTTCATCACTCTGGTTAAACAAAAATTTTACAATGCTTGCTAGAGAGGCTTTTTCAAATGCAATAGGATTCCTTTCTTCTAAGCTTGGAAATAACGTAACTTCTTGGCAATGGGGTAAAGTTCACAAAGTTGAGATTTCCAGCATTCTTGGCATACCTGCCCTTTCAATAGGTCCAATTCCATTTTATGGGGATGATCATACTGTAAGTGTAGGCTCAGTTCCGTTTGATCTTCAAATGCCAGAACCTAATGTTACCGTAAGCTCATCCCTAAGAGAAATTGCCATACCTGGTCAAGGCATTTTCCTTGGAGTTTTTCCAGGTGGACCAAGTGAAAATGTCATTTCATATTACTTTTCGAATCAATTACCATACTGGCTTGATCATGAATATTATAATATGAGCAAATGGAAAGAGGAGGTTGAATGGACTTATGAATAAGTTAGTTTATCTAATACTTTCAATAATCATTGCTTATTTTCTTATATATATGTTTCCATTTGCTTGGACAGGAATATTTGCCGCTATTCCACTTATGTTTTTGAAACCCAAATTATCATCAATAAGTGGATTCCTGATAGGATTTATTGCGCCTTTAAGCATTTACATCCTTTATCCTATAGATGATGTGATAAAATTATCTAGTATAATAGGCTCAATAGTTGGTCTTCCAACATTTGTTGTATTTATTATATTTCCAATTATTTACGGCATTATAATGTCAATCTCAGCAGTTTTCTTTTCAGGTCTTTATGAAAGAAAGAAAAACAATTAAAAAAATTTATTCATTCGTATTTTTTACTTTTTTTTATGGAATATAGAATTCTTGCTGACATCTATGAAAAAATAGAAAACACAACAAAAAGGTTAGAAATGACCGATTATCTTGTTGAATTACTTAAAAAGACTGATCAAGTTATTCTCGATAAAGTAATTTATTTAACACAAGGTAAAATTTATCCTGATTTTATCGGCATTGAACTTGGCATGGCTGACAAGCTTGCAATAAAAGCAATATCTCAAGCTTATGGTGTTACACAAGAAAAAGTGAATGAAATATATATAAAAACAGGAGATCTTGGGAAAGCAGCTGAGGAATTTTCTGGGGGAAAAAGACAGAGGACTCTTTATACATTTGAAGAAAGTGAATCATTAACTATAGAAAAAGTGTATGATAATTTTGTCAAAATTGCTGAATCTACTGGTGAAAAAAGTCAAGAAAAGAAAATGATTTACCTTGAGGAACTTTTAAACAAAGCCTCTTCTATAGAGGCAAGGTACATTGTTAGAACAGTATCTGGGAAATTAAGATTAGGCATTGCTGATGCTACGATTCTAGATGCTATGGCTTTAGCATTCAGCGAAAACAAAGAAAACAGAATTTTTATAGAAAGGGCATACAATATACATCCAGATCTGGGGTATATTGCCAAAAAACTTGCTTCAGAGGGAGTTGAAAGCATAAAAAATATAAAAGTCACACCTGGCGTACCTGTAAGATCCATGCTTGCTGAGAGGCTCCCTACATTGGATGAAATTTTGGAAAAAATGGGAGGTGAATGTGCATTTGAATACAAATACGATGGTTTGAGAATACAGAGCCACATAACTAGTAATAAAAAGTATATCTTTTCTAGAAGACTTGAAAATCTTACAAACCAATTTCCCGATATAATTGAATCAATTTCCAAAGTCTTGAATGGAAATGAAGCGATTCTTGATGGAGAAGGGGTTCCGGTTAATGTAGAAACAGGTGAACTTTTACCTTTTCAGGCTGTTTCGCATAGAAGGGGAAGAAAATATGATGTGGAAAAAGCGATAGAGGAAATACCAGTTGTTTTATTTCTTTTTGATATTATTTATTTAAACGGTGAAGACCTTACTAGCAGGACATATCCGGAAAGAAGAGAAATACTTGAAAATTTGATTAAATCTACTGATAGGGTTAAACTTGCTACAAGAATAGTTACACATGATAAAGAAGAAATAAAAAGATTTTTTGAAAAAGCTATAGAAAGTGGTTGCGAAGGACTAGTCGCAAAAAGCATTGGTAATGATTCAATTTATCGTGCTGGTGCAAGGGAATTTTTATGGATAAAATTCAAAAGAGATTATCAAGCTGAATTATCAGATACCTTGGATCTAGTAATAGTAGGTGCATTTGCTGGTCATGGTTCAAGAACTGGCACTTACGGTGCATTATTAATGGCCGCTTATGATGATAAAAAGGATATGTTTGTAACAGTTTGCAAACTTGGAACAGGTTTTACAGAGGATCAACTCAATCAATTCCCAAAAATTTTACAGGATTATCTCATGCCACATAGACATCCCAGAGTGAGTTCTGAAATAGAAGCTGATTATTGGTTTGAACCCTATGTAGTTCTTGAAATTAAAGGAGCTGAATTAACATTAAGTCCATCGCATACATGCTGTATGGATGCAGTGGAAAAAGGATCAGGCATTTCGATAAGATTTCCAAGATTTACAGGAAAAATTAGGACAGATAAAAAACCCGATGAAGCAACTACTTCAAGTGAAATCCTTGAACTTTACAGAAATCAGAAAAAAAAGTTGGTAACAGATTAATCATAGATAAACAATTTCTTCTTCTTCTAAATAAGTTCTGTAGAATTTGCAATTCTCTTTTTTACCATCGCAATCGAATGTACCCAATTTTTTACAATATCCATCCCTATAGTATGCACAAAGGCCCTCGGGTACAGAAAATTTTCCATAAAATTTACATTTCTCACCAATGCATTTAAAGCCTCTATAAAGGCCATGGCATATGCCATTCTCATCTTCAAATGCACATCTCATCAACTTAAATATTTATAATGAGTTAATATAGTTATCGATGAAAATATTTTAATATTGGATATCAATATATTAAATATTCAAAAAGGGAAAAATGGGCTAATTATTAGCAACACAGGTCTTGGGTTATTGATTATCTGGTATTTTAATGCAATTTTTAATTCAACAAATCAGTATCTTTTAACTAATTTCCTATTTATTATTTGCTTTTTCTCAATTTTCATATCATCTATTACATTTTTCATTTTTGGTAGATTAATGATAATATCTTTAAAAAAAGAAACAAAAGAAAAATATTTAGAATAAAAATTTTATAAAATATCAATTTTCAATTATATTCTTAAAAAAACTGAACTGAAATATAATTTTTATTATCATTATTTTTAAAGCAAAATGATTTTTAACAAGTAAGTACTTAAGCTAGATATGCTTGAATTGCAAAACATAAAGAATGGCATATCCGGTGAGCTTGAAAGAGTGATAAAAGAGAAATTTTCAATTACAACTAAAGTTGAATTGGAAATACCACCGGAAGGGATGGGGGATTTCGCCTTCCCGATGTTTGATCTTCTGAAAATATTGAAAAAATCTCCTGGAGAAATTGGAAGTACTTTACTCGAATTAATAAACTTAACATATGTGAAAAAGATACAAGTTTTAGGGCCTTATCTAAATTTTTACATTGACTTTTTACCATTATCTGATACTTTTATAAAAGGACTGAAAGAAAAAGGAAAAGATTTTTTGAATTTCCCCAAAAAAAATAAAAAAATTCTATTGGAACATACTAGTGCAAATCCAACAGGTCCTCTCCACGTAGGAAGAGGAAGAAATCCAATTATAGGGGATACGCTAAGAAGATTACTGAAAAAATACGGATATGATGTTGAAACTCATTACTATGTCAATGATGCGGGTAGGCAAAGTGCAATCCTAGTTTACGGAGTTGAAAACCTGAAAATTGAAAACATAGAGGAAAAGGAAGACCATGCCCTTGTTGCATATTATCAGAAAGCAAGCGAACTTCTGGAGAGTAATCTAGATGTATCAAAAAAAATAGAAGAAATTATGATTCAGGTGGAAAGTGGCAATGAAAATAGAATAAATAAGAACAGAGAGATATTGAGCAAAGTACTTAATGGGATAAAGGAAACTTTGAGAAACATAAACGTTGAATTTGACATATTTTTCTGGGAAACAGATTTAATTCTTAATGGAAATGTAAAGAAAGTTATTGATCTTTTAAAAAGTGATTTTAAGGAAGAAAATGGTGCGTATTATATAGAGGTTGAACTTGAAGGAAAATTGGAAAAAGTTTTTCTTATAAGGAAAGATGGAACTTCCCTATATTTCACAAGAGATATTGCATACCATCTTTTAAAATCTGAACGAAGTGATATGATAATAAATGTACTTGGTGAAGACCATAAACCGCATGCTGAAATGCTTCAAAATGTTTTAAAAAGACTAAAATATGATATAGAAATAAGAAATGTTTTTTATTCTTTTGTCAGTCTTCCAGAAGGAAGAATGAGCACAAGAAAGGGAAGGGTTGTCTATCTCGATGATCTATTGGATGAGGCAAAAGAAAAAGCCAAAGAAGAAATTTTGAAAAGAAGGGAAAACCTTAACGAAGAAAAATTGAATAAACTGTCAAAAATGATAGGTTATGGCGCTGTAAGATATAATATTCTTAAAATTCAGAATGAAAAACAGCTTTTATTTAAGTGGAGCGATGCTCTTAATTTTGAAGGTGATTCTTCACCCTTCCTTCAATATTCATATGCAAGGGCAAACAGCATACTTAAGAAACAAAAATGGACAGGAAAATTCTCATCCATGCTTGTTAAAGAAAAAGCAGAAATAGCTTTGATAAAACAATTTTTGATGTATCCTAATGTCATAGAAAATTCAGCTGAAAATCTCAAACCTTATAAAGTAGCAAAATATGCATATGATCTTGCATCTATATTTAACGTTTTTTACACCGAATGCCCTGTTTTGAAAGAAGATCTTGATATCCGAGAAAACAGGCTAGCTTTGGTGCATGCATTCAAATTGATAATGGAAGATCTTCTGGAAATCATGGGAATAGAGCATCCGGAAGAAATTTAAAAATCTTGAGTTTTTTGTTAATTTTATCTTTTACAATGAAAAATAGTATCAAAAATTTGTAAAATAAAGACTTTTGCACTAATTTTTAAGTAATAAATTATTTAATCAAATCCTTTTTTATGATAAAGTAAGTTCTCTATTAACCTCACATTTTTATTTCATATTAAAAATTAAATTAACGCAAAACTCGAATTAAAAATAATAAAAAAGAAATTTCTAAACATTATCTGAATAGTAATTATGCGGGTAAAACTTTCATAATTATGATTCTTCCGTAACCATAAATAACTTTATAATATCCTTCAAATTTTTTTTCTATTTCTTTATTATCTATATCAATGAATAAATTTCTGATCCCTGAAAGTTTTAATGGTGTGGCAAGAATCATGATATCCTCTTTTTTTATCTTTTCTAAAACATGAACTGTTAATTGAAGGTTCCCTCTGCCTATTATAAATCCCTGATTCCCGATCGGTGTCAAAACAACTTTGATATTCTTATAATTTTGTAGAAGATCAAGTATGTTTTTTTCATTTAAATCTTTCATGATTATCTTTCCATTATAAAGAGCATCAAAACCCAAAAGCGTTGATTCAAGATTTAAAATTTCTGTAATTTTTTTAACTGTTGTTCCCGGACCTAGCAAGTATAGCGTGTCTCTTTCCATTGTATCTAAAAAGAATTCTGCTATCCCCTGCTTATCCTCTTCCTCTTCAGTGGAATATATTTCAGCTTTACTATTCTGAACATATTCAGAATAGTATGGAACTTTTGCGTATCCGTAAAGTTTTATCACAAGTTTGTTTTGTCTGTAAAGATCTTCATCTATATCCATGACCTCTCTTTCTTGAAGAGAGGAATTGCCTGTTATAAACAATTTCAACAATTCCGAACCTGACTTCGGTGATGATGCAAATATCGCAGAATACATTTTTACGCCGCTGGGTATGCCCAGTATAGGTACATCTCGATCAACGGCATCCAATATGTCTCTGGAAGTTCCATCACCACCTACAAATATTATAATATTGGCATTTTTTAATTTTTTTGCACACTCTAGGGTATCATTCCTCGTTGTGATTTTTTTTGGTTCATAAACTATTTCATAATTACAAATATCTGAATCCTGTAATACATTTTCACCCATATCCTTTCCACAGGTAATTACCTGATGATCTTTAAGATATTTTTTTGCGCTCATAATAAATTCTCTAGCCCTTGAGGGAGAAACTGGTTTTGCACCTAATTTTAAAGCATCCTCGTAGAGATTATCTGTACCCTTAAGCCCCACGCTACCTCCCATTCCAGCTATTGGATTTATTAAAAAACCTATTTTCATATTTATCCCTTTTTACTTTAATGCTCATATTCTTTTAACTTCGTTATCAAATAGTTCAGTTCTTTTTCCTTTTTTGAATCGAGATCCGTAAATGGTTCCATTGCATAGTTCTTAGGCTTATTTTCAAGCAATACTTTCTTTCTGAATATATAATTGTAAGAAATATGGTTTTGAAAATTCCTAAGGATTTCCATTATACTCAATATTTTTTTGTGCAAAATCAAATCTTTTTTTAAATAAACTTTATGAATAAGTGTTGAGAAATTAGATGTTCCGCAGACTCCTCCTGATGCTCCGAGTAACAATGACTCATAAAGAAGATCATCCCTGCCCTGGAAAATATATTTGCCTTTTGGTAAATGCATTATGAATGAATTGAATTTTCTCATATCCCCTGAACTATCCTTAAGACCTAATATATTTGAATAATCATTCATTAACTTTTCCATATTGTAAGGATCTATAGCATTGCATGAAAGATCAGGATTGTTGTAAAGAAATATTGGAATTTCTATCTTTTCTGAAATTTTTTGATAATAATTGTACAATGATTTTCCATCAAATTTTAGATAATATGGTGTGATTATTACTACTCCATCTGCATTAGAATCTTCAGCAAATTTACCCATTGAAATTGTCTCTTCAAGATCGTTTCTGCTTATTCCTGCAAGTATTACACCTTTACCAGTATATTTTTCAATAGAAAATTCAATTAATTTTTTGTGCTTTTCATATGAAAAAAGCGAAAATGCTCCTGTAGAAGCACCCGGAAAAATGCCTTCAACTTTGCTTTCTTTTAAGAAATTTAATAGCCTTTCTAATGAATAATAATCAATTTCATTATTTTTAACAGGTGTGATCATAGGCGTTATAATTCCACCGAATTTCATTATAAATCTGCCTCCATTTTAAAGAACTTCCCCTTTTCAACTTTAGATACATTATTCTTTAAAGGCTTTAATTCATCGTCTACGAGATTTAAATAATATGCAACTGTAGATGACATCATAGAAATTTCCTCTTTATTATGGTATTCTATTAATGAAGAATAGTTCTCATTTTTGGTGATAAAATCGGAATAATAACAAATCCTGAGTTTTCCATCATAACGATAACCAAGGCAAAGAAGATTTAACGTCCCAGCTAAGCCATTTTTGTGAAGGAAATCTATTATTTCTTTTATATTACCCATAGCATCTCCATCCATTCTTTGTATCAAATATGCAAATGATTCGGAATCAGTAAAATTTTTTGTTTTTATACCATAACCTTCTTCAAGTTTTTTCTTATCAATGTATCCGTTGTGTGCTATATACAATGTTTCATTTTCCATAAATATCCTGAATGGATGAACATCTATCCATCCTCTTTTCTGTTCAGTTTCTGATGCAAGCCTAGCATGTGAAAGAATTGCTATTTTTCCATCAGAATTTATAAAATATTCCAGCTGATCATGATTATAAATTGATTCCGATCTTCTGATATATGTTTCAGAATTTTTTGATAAAATAACTGAACCCCAGCCATCACCATGACTCTTATTGTTAAATATATCTTTTTTTGCAGCCAATTTCAGTGAATTCTGAAAATTCATAGCTACTTTCGCATCACCATAATATAAAAACATTCTACAATCCATATTTTATGAAATAATTTTAATTATAAAAAACATTTGAACGTGACTTTACATGTATTATAGAATTAATTGGCGAGAAACCCTTATATTTTCA
>JBMFSK010000036.1:0-11360 GCA_049967595.1 Thermoplasmata archaeon | reverse complement strand
AATACTGATTTCGTGTTGCTGAAAAAAGCCAGCTTGAAAATTTACAATTCAGTCACATATATCACTGTGGTGTGTGAGGTCTGACCATTGACAGGGATTACAACGCATCGAAAAACATAAGGAAAATAGGATTGATAAAAGTAGGGCTGGTGCGGTCTGAATATACGCCTGTGGAGATCGCTACATCGGGCTTATACGGAATATATCCATACAGGCAGATGTCGGTCTATGAATCAGGAAGCTCCGATGCTTTAGCTGAGGAGTAGCTCACATCTCTCTATATTCTTTATCGGCAAAAGAAAGTACTTCATGCCCGTTTTCCTTGACAAGAACATCATCCTCTATACGGACACCACCGAAGCCTTTCTGATAAACACCTGGTTCAACAGTTACCACCATGCCTGGTTTTAGTACAAGCTCAGAACTCTGGGCTAGTGCTGGGTGATCATGGACTGCAAGGCCAACACCATGGCCAGTAGAATGTATAAAAAGGCCTTTGAATTCAGTTGAGTCTATGAATGCTCTTACTTCAGAATCAACTTCTTTCCCAGTTTTTCCAACTTTAATTGCATCAATTCCTATTTGTTGAGCCTGTTTTACCACTTCATACATTCTTTTTTGTTTTTCACTGCCTCTTCCAAAAACATATGTTCTGGTCAAATCAGAATTATATTTTCTGTATCTTGCGCCAAAATCCATAAGTATAAAATCACCTTTTTTCAATTTCCTTGAACCTGAAAAATAATGAGGTTCAGCTGAGTTTTCACCAAATGCCACTATGGGAGTAAAAGCATTCTCCTGTGCACCATTTTTCATGAGAATATATGTTAACTGTGCAGCGAGTTCATTTTCTGTCATCCCTTCCTTTATGTAATTTATAACATCATCTACAGCATTGCTTGCAATTTTCGCTGCTTCTTTAATAAGTGATATTTCAAAATCATCTTTTACTTGTCTAAGCTCGCTCAGATAGGGATCAATATCTAGAAATTCAACATTGGAAAATTTATTTTTCAAACTGTTGAATTCCTTAATCGTAAATGTAGAATATGATATTCCAATTTTCTTTTTTCCAGAAAGTAGATTCTTTAATATCTCATCTTTTTCCGATCCTTTTTTAAAAATTTTAACATCAAATCCAGATTTTTTCGCTGATGTTTCTTCAAGTTCGCTCGTTATTATTGATTTATTTTTTTTATCCATGTATAAATAAGATCCCTCAAAGATTCCTGAATCTAATAGCCTTGTAAAGTAAAAGAAGTTCAAGTCAACAACAGGTTCCCCTTGATTGTAAATTAAAATCGCATCCACATTTTCAAAAATTTTATCATTGATCATAATGGATAAAATGTTTACGGCTATTAAAATTATTTGTAACAGAATTTTTCAAAATTAATAATGTTTAAATAAATTTTAGTCTTAATGTAAAAAATAACATGAAAAAATATCACATAAATGAACTTCTTTACTTTCAAAGATGGTTCATCATTGCCACGATAATCGGCATAATCGCTGGATTAGGTGCATTGCTTTTCTATTATGCCATAATATTTTTTTCATATTTATTTATGGATTTTTTTTTAGGTATATCACTTCCTCTGCCAATAGGGGAAGGTTCATACTTGAATTTTGCTATGACACCATCAAGGTATCTGCTAATACCAGTATCCACAACAATAGGCGGATTATTTTCAGGGTTGATAGTTTATAATTTTGCACCCGAGGCAGAGGGACACGGTACTGATGCTGCTATCGATACTTATCATAATAAGCAGGGAAAGGTAAGGAAAATTGTGATTCCGGTAAAAACGCTTGCATCGGCAATAACAATAGGTTCAGGTGGTAGTGCAGGAAGGGAAGGGCCCACAGCACAAATTTCCTCAGGCCTTGGATCCATAGTAGCTGATCTTCTTCATTTAAGCCCTGAGGACAGAAGAAGGGCCGTTGCAGTCGGAATTGGTGCAGGCATAGGCACAATATTCAAAGCACCCATAGGAGGCGCTATTCTAGGTGCAGAAATTCTCTACAGGAGGGATATAGAACCTGAAATAATTTATCCAGGTCTTATCGCTTCTGCGATAGGTTATTCAATATTTGGTTCTGTGGTGGGTTTTACACCAATTTTTGGCTATTACATGAGCGTTTTCAACCCCCTTAGGCTTCCTTTTTACCTAATTCTAGGTCTGGTTTCAGGTTTAGTTGCAGTTTTTTATGTAAAGGCCTTTTACAGGATACATGATCTTTTCAGAAATTTAAAAATTAATAAGTATTTGAAACCTGCAATCGGAGGTCTTCTTACAGGCTTGATAGCACTTCTGTTTCCTGAGGTGATGGGTGTAGGATATGGTTGGATTCAGATTTTCATTTCTAATGATTTGAAAATAATTCCTACATTCGGTCTTCCTCTCGTTTTGATTTTAATTTTGTTGCCCATTATGAAAATTTTTGCAACATCATTTTCAATAGGTTCTGGAGGTAGCGGAGGTGTATTTGCACCCGGAATGGTCATAGGGGCATCAATAGGTCTTTTATTCGGAATTCTTTTTAATGCTCTTTTTCCTAGCATTGTTATTTCATACATTCCTTTTGTAATAATAGGCATGCTTTCATTTTTTGCAGCTGCAGGAAAGGTGCCGTTATCCGTGATGATTATGGTTGTTGAAATGACTGGAAGTTTACAATTGCTTCCTGCTGCAATGATTGCAGTTGCTGCATCATATTTAATTTCTGGGAATAATTCAATTTATAAAGCTCAGGTTCCTACAAGAAAGGAATCACCAGCACATCTTGGAGAATATAATACACCACTCCTTTCTAACATAAAAATATCACAGATTCAGATTCGAAACATAAAGCTTTTAATTGATGAAAATGTAAGAAAGGCAAGAATACTGATGGAATTGAACGGTCTGATATCAATTCCTGTAGTTGATTCTGAAAATAAGTTTATCGGGGTAGTATATTTAAGTGATCTCGGTTCAAATGATAATGAGAACATAAAAAAATATGTTAAATATGGAATTACATATGTCCATATGGATTCAAGTGCTGAACACGCATGGGAAGTAATGTCTCAGCTCAAGTCATTGTGGGCGCCTGTTGTTGAAAAAGGGGAATTCTTAGGAATAGTGACCATGAACGATATTGTAAAGGTTTACAAGCAAAAAACTGCAGCATTAAAATCGTAAGCTATTCCAAAGCTGAAGAATCGGAGCTTTCTTGTTCATAGATCGGTATATGCCTGTATGATATATTCCATACAAGCTTAATGTAGCGATTTTCATAAGCGTGAATTTTGGTTGCACTAAACCTATCCTTAAAGAAACGTTAGGAGTTTGGGGGAAGCTATAAAACTCTGACCTTCAGGAAAGAGATACACGGCTTCTTCCAAACCCTCCTATAAATTCAATTCCATTAAAATTTTTTTCCATAAATCTATTAGCGTAATATTAGAATCAAAAATTTTATAATTTCTGATCATTGATAAATATAGATAAAAGTCTCTTACATTCTCAAGGTAATGCACTTTTTCAAATATTTCTCTTTTTCTAGATTCTATTCTTTTAAGGCCTAAATCAGGCTTAACATCAAGGTATATTATTCTATCAGGCTCAAATGAGAACGGTTCATATAATGAATTCAAATATTCAAATGCCTTTTCTTTAGAACCTAATATGTTTTTAATTATACTTCCCTGATATGCAAATGTTGAATCAACATATCTATCACATATGACAACATTTCCGTTCTCAATTTCTTCCTTCAATACTTTTATGTGTTCAACCCTGTCTGCCATGAATAAAAAAGTTCTTGTAAACACATCTAAATCCCTCTCCATCAAAGATTTAATGTCAAAAATAATCTTAGTAGGTTCTTCAGTTAAATATACTTTGCTCCCTTTTTTTTCAAAATAGTTTTTAAGCATTTTTGCTACAGATGTTTTACCTGATCCATCTATGCCTTCAAGAGTGATAAACATAGGATTCTTTAATGTTATACCATAAGATTAATTTTATTCTTATTGATTACCAACTCCATGGACTTTGAACCTGGAGATTTGATCGAAATAAAAACGGAGCATGGTATTTACAAGGGAGTGTTGATGCCAAAGCATATTTTTAGCGGAGATGATATAATAGTAATTAAGTTAGAGAATGGATACAATATAGGCATAAAAAAGGACAGCTCATTTACAATTAGATTGATATCTAAAGCTGAAAACAAGAAAATAACTAAAAAGGCAAAAGAACATAGAAAGGGCTTGAAAGTATCCGTTCTGGGGACTGGTGGAACAATTGCTAGTTATATTGATTATCGTACAGGGGCAGTTAAGCCTGCTGTTTCACAGGAGGAGCTGCTTCTAGCAATACCCGAGATTGGTGAAAAATATGATATAAAAAGTAGAAACCTTTTTTCAATATTCAGTGAAAACATGGATGTAGAACACTGGAAAATAATTGCTAGGGAAGTTGAAAATGAATTTAATGAATCAAAAGGAATAATAATACCACATGGAACAGATACAATCTCATATACTGCTTCTGCGCTAGCATTTATGCTTCAAAATCTTCCCGGACCTGTAGTTCTTGTAGGTGCACAGAGATCCAGCGACAGACCAAGTTCAGATGCATACCTGAATTTACTTGCATCCCTGAAATTAATGGAAACGGATCTAGGCGAGATGGTTGTTGCTATGCACGCTAATATATCAGATAGCATTGTCTATGCGCACAGAGGTGTTAAAGTTAGGAAAATGCATACAAGCAGACGAGATGCATTTAAAAGCATTAACACAAAACCAATAGCCGAAATAGGGGAAAGTGTGAAATTTATTTCAGAATACAGAAAAAAATCCGGACCCCTCATTTCAAAAATTGCAATGGATGAAAGAGCAATTTTATTGTACTATTATCCAAATATGGATAGAGACATTCTATATGATATAGGTTCAAGGGTCCATGGAATGATCATAGCAGGTACAGGACTCGGTCATGTATCACAGAATCTAGTTCCTGCGATTAGAGATCTTGTGCATGATGGGGTATTCATAGGAATAACATCGCAATGTCTTAGCGGATCTGTGAACTTAAATGTTTATGCAACAGGAAGAGAAATAATCAGGGCAGGTGCTGTGCCTCTCTATGATATGCTTCCCGAAGTTGCCTATGTGAAATTAATGTGGGCCATGGCCAATTTCAATAATGTGAAGGAGATCATGACAAAAAATCTTGTAGGCGAAATATGTGAAAGGAGGGTTGGTTTAGATTATGTTTAAAGCGGGTTTAGAAATACATCAGCAGCTAGACACTAAAAAACTTTTTTGTTCCTGTGATTCATATTTAAGCGATAATGTTTTGGGGGAATTCATAAGAACGTTGAGACCTGTGCAAAGCGAAATGGGTGAATACGATGCTGCGGCATTAATGGAATCTTTAAGAGAAAGAACATTCATTTATCAAATCACAGAAAATTCTTGTCTTGTGGAAATGGATGAAGAGCCACCGCATGAAGTTAATAAAGAAGCCCTTGAACTAGCAATAGAAATATCCTTGATGTTTCATTGTAAAATCGTAGATGAAATACATTTTATGAGGAAATTAGTGATAGATGGATCAAACACAAGCGGTTTTCAGAGAACAGCATTAATAGGTATAAATGGATACATTGATACCGAGTTCGGAAGAATATCAATACCAAGCGTATGTCTTGAAGAAGAAGCAGCCAGAAAGATAGATGAAAAAGAGGGCCAGGCCCTATACAGGCTTGATCGTTTAGGCATTCCACTTGTTGAAATAACAACTGGCGCTGACATGACTGAACCATTGCAGGTAAAAAAGATAGCGCAAATTATCGGTTATGTTTTAAGATCAACAGGGAAAGTTAAAAGAGGTATTGGCACTATAAGGCAGGATCTAAATATATCAATAGATACAACCAGAGTTGAAATAAAAGGTGTTTCAAGGTTATCCTTAATTGATAAAATAGTAAAATATGAAATGGAAAGGCAGAATATGTTAATAGAGCTTTCTAAAGAAATTTCAAAAAGGAAGATATCAAAAGACTCTTTCAAAGTCGAGGATCTTACAGATATTCTAAAAAATACTGAAAGTAAAATAATTAGAAATGGAATTGCAAAAGGTGGCAGGGTAATGGGGATTGCATTAAGTGGGTACAGGGGCATGTTAAAAAGTGAAAAATTTAGGCTTGGAAGAGAACTCGCCGAAGTAGTAAAGGTTTTAGGCATACCTGGCATATTTCATTCAGATGAATTACCAAATTATGGCATTTCAGCTGAAGAAGTTAAGAAGATCAGTGAATTCTTTAATCTAGATAAAAATGATGCTTTTCTTATGCTTGTGTCCGAGCCAGGTAAAGCCCAAAAAGGTCTAAAATATATAATAGAAAGGATAAAACAGGCCAGAAATGGTGTAGTTCCTGAGACTAGGGGGCCAAAGGATGATGGTACAACAGAATTCTTAAGACCTTTGCCTGGCAAAGAAAGAATGTACCCAGAAACGGATGTGCCACCTATAAGGTTAGACGAAAATGCAATAAAAAAGATTGAAAAATCTTTACCTAAGAGTTACGAGGAAAAAGTGAAGGAAACCATGGAAACTTACAGCTTATCAAAACAGCAGGCTGAGCAGATAATAAACGAAAATATGGATGAAACTTTCAGAAAAATTTACTCCGTCTATCAGGATGGTAATGTTGTTTTTAGAACTATTTTTAATACTCTGCCTGAGCTTGAGTCATCTGGTTTTGACATTGGAAAAGTCAGTTTAGAAATACTCGAAGAAATATTCAAAACACTTGCAGAAAACAAAATAGTAAAGGACGCAATACCTTTTGTACTGGAGAATTATCTTAAGAATAATAAACTTGATTTTATTAAATTCAAGGCAATGGATGATCAAGAATTAGAAAATACTATCAAAAAAGTTATAAAAGCAAATGAAGATTTGATATCTAAGGAGAATGCAGAACAGGTATTGATGGGTAAAATTATGAAAGACATAAATGGAAGAGCAGAAGGCTCTAAGGTAAACGAAATATTAAGGAGGATATTGAAAGAGGGGGAAAGTAAAGGATGAAATACGTACCTGATACATCCGTAATAATAAATGGAAAATTCTGTAGTTTGGTTGAAGAAAACAGAGGTGAAATAATAATACCTGAAGCGGTAGTTTCAGAAATAGAGGCTCAGGCTGATAGGGGGCTTCTCATTGGTTTTACAGGTTTAAAAGAACTTGAAAAATTGAAAAATCTTGAGAAGGAGGGAAAAGTAACAATAGAATTTTATGGTAAAAGACCAGAGAAATGGCAGATAGACAAGGCAAAAAGCGGTGAGATTGATGAAATAATAAGGAACGTGGCATTTGAAAATGATGCCACTCTTGTTACCTCAGATTATGTTCAATCTATGGTTGCTAAGGTTAAAGGTTTGGATGTCATATACATTGAATCAAAAAAAGAGCCTGCAATGAAAATAGAGGACTTCTTTGACAATGAAACAATGAGCGTACATTTGAAAGAAAATACCAATCCTCTTGCTAAAAAAGGTTCACCAGGAAATTTTAAGCTTGTAAAAATTTCAGAAGAGAAACTAAGCGATTTCGAGCTTGAAGAAATATCAACGGATATTATAGAGAGGGCGAGGAGCGATAAAAACTCATTTATTGAAATGGAATTGAAGGGAGCGACTGTTGTTCAACTGCGTGAATTCAGAATTGTAATAACACGCGAACCCTTTTCTGATGGAATTGAAATCACCGCTGTGAGACCTCTTGTAAAATTCAGTATAGATCATTATAATATGGATGAAAAACTTTTAAAAAGGTTGAATGAAAAATCTAATGGTATAATAATTTCAGGTTCACCGGGAGCCGGGAAAACCACATTTGCTCAGGCTCTGGCAGAAATGTATGTATCAAACGGTAAAATAGTAAAAACAATGGAAAAGCCAAGAGATTTGCAAGTTTCAGATGAAATTACTCAATACAGTGCACTGGAAGGGCAAATGGAAAAAACAGGTAACATATTACTTTTAGTAAGACCTGATATCACGATTTTTGACGAGGTAAGAACAACTGACGATTTCAAGACTTATGCGGATTTAAGGCTTTCAGGTGTAGGCATGGTTGGTGTAGTTCATGCAACAAGAGCTGTTGATGCGATTCAACGTTTGATTGGCAGAATTGAATTGGGTGTAATTCCACAAGTGGTTGATACGGTTATTCACATAGATTCAGGGAAAGTATCAAAGGTTCTAATTCTTGAATACGTAGTAAAGGTTCCTTCAGGCCTAAAGGAAGAGGATCTATCAAGACCTGTTATTGAGGTAAGAGATTTCTTTACAGGGAACATTGAATATGAAATATACTCTTTTGGTGAGCAGATAGTTGTCGTTCCAGTAAAAAGAGAAAAAAGTAAAATTTATGATTATGCAGAAATGAAGATTGAAGACTTGCTTAAAAAATACATACACGGGAATTTCAGAATAGAGATTGTTTCAGAAGGCAGTATAAATTTATTTGTACCAGAAGAATCAATTCCAGAAATTATAGGAAAGGGCGGATCAAGGATAGACGAAATTGAAAAGAAGATAGGTATGCACATTGAAGTATATCCTTTTCGTTCCAAGAAACAGGATAAAATTGTAAAGCTCATTGTTGAGAAGAAAAAGGATAACTTCTATTTAATTTCAAACGAAGGAATAGGAGGTAAGTCAGGTACTGTTTACGCCAACGATAGACCTTTGTTTTCAGCTATATTTTCCAAAGAAGGAATTATAAAAATTAAGATGAGATCTGATCACGGGCAAGATATAATGGATGCAATAAAAAATAATGAAGAAATAAATTTCAGATATTAATTATTTTAAAAAAGTCTCAAAATATTTTTCTTTTAAAGTATACTGTCTTACAGAAATATTGCTTTCTAGTAGAACAAGTTTTGCCAAATCGTCGGGATAACCCTCAGCATAAACGATCTCTTTTATGTAAGCATTTATGAGCATTTTCGAACAAACAACACAAGGATGGTTTGTAACATAAATAATAGCATCTTTTACGCTGACCCCATATACAGCCGCCTGTATAAGCGCATTTTGTTCAGCATGAAGGCCTCTGCAGAGTTCATGTCTTTCACCAGAGTTTATGCCTAGATCATCCCTAATACAACCTGTAATATCGCAGTGTGCAAGACCTTGTGGTGGTCCATTGTAACCAGTTGCGATGGCTCTTTTATCCTTAACTATTACAGCCCCTACCTTTCTTCTCGTGCATGTAGATCTTGATGCTGCCAGGTATGCCATTCTCATGAAGTATTCGTCCCAGTCAGGTCTATTTTCCATTAAAGGTCAATTTTTATTATACTATAAAAAGTTTTTTATTTCTTCTTCAAAACAGAATCTTCTACTAAAGGTATTAAATCACTGACATCCACGCCGTGTTCCTTAGCATAAATAAGAGCGATTGTTTCTATTGTAAAATATTTGTTTTTCATTTTCATTTTATTAATTTCTGCTACGATCTCATTCTTTTTAATACCCTTAGATTTTTCTATTCTTTCAACTATTATCTTGAAAATATCTTGTTCCTCTTTTTCTTGAAAGTTGTCTATATCTTCTGCTGAAATTTCGAAATCAACGGGAATCTCAAGACCTTTTGTACTGAAAATAGGGGAAAAGAGATCGTCTTTTTTCTGAAGAAGATTTATTTTTGTACAAATATTCAGAAACTTTTCTACAGTTGATGGTTCTATCCATCTATTATTAAAAGAGAGTATTCTCACAAAATCTTCTTTTTTCAACTCATTTTTTCCCGTTTTTTTCTGCACAAGAAAAATAGCAAGCTTAAATTTGTCTATCATATCTGAACAAGCCTCCCGTTTTCAATTCTAAATATATCCAAACCATCAAATGTAAAATTAGAAATAACATATTTTCCTCCCAATTCTTTAAAAATTAAAATCAAGCTTTCGTCATCACTCTTTAATGCAACATTTTCCGTGATTGAAAGAATTTTAGAAATAAAACTATAGTTTATTTTCTTTCCGGAAATCACAACCACTTTAGCACCTGAAATAATGGCATCGGATACATCATTCACCCATCTTGTGTTAAAGTCATACCAAACACCGTACAATGCGCTCAGCCTGGAAAGTATTTTAAAATTCATATCCTTACCTTTAAAAGTGAGCTGATCTATCAGATATATATCGCTTTCCTTGACATTATCTATAAAATCATCTACATTTTTAAATCCCTTGATCGTTTTTCTCTCAATATAAAATATAGGTATAGACATTTTATTCATAGAATTCAATATCATTTACTGGTATTTAAATTTCTTAATCAATTTTTTTATTTCAGGGAAATAATCCCAAATGAGTGCTATTGCTACTATGATTGCAAGCGTAAAGGTCAAATAATAATAACTATCAGTAGGTATATATTGAGTCTCACCCGATAAAACAAGCTTAATAATCCCAAACCAAGGCAACCATCCCTGTGCGACTCCAACAATTTGACCAATAGAAATTGGGCCAGGGGCAATGCCAACGTTTTGATCACATGCATAATATGCAATGTTTGGAAAAATAATGTTTGGATTTGAAAATGGCGAATTTGCTAAATTATTATCCCCCATTGTAAAAAAACCATCTCTTCCTATAAGATCCATATATCCAGCGTATGGGCTTGAGCTGGAAACATTTACTACAAGGTTTCTATCAGAAAAACCTACATTTTCTAAAATTATATCATATCCTTTAATTATTAACCACCCCTCTTTTATTGCTTCTGTCTGTCCTTTAATATGAAATGTATTTCCATTCCATGTAATATAAAACATTGCTCTATGTATAACTGACGTAGAACCCGGATAAGGCTCATATAAAATTACGTTTCCATAATCTCCATAACTAGAATATCCCGTTTCTCTACCTTGAACATATGTCACTACCTGGGATATATTTGTTATTTTTTTTTGTAAGACTATATCACCTGTATTTATTACACCCCATGTAAAATGATTTCCATGCTGCATGCTTGAAGATTCAATTATTGTGACAGGTGGCCAATTACCTGCATAAAGGTACAATCCCGCAAATATTATTAAAATCGCAGAAATCGCTATTACTATACTTTTTATAGTATCTGAAACGCTATCATTCATTTGTAAATGTAAATTGATTCATTATATATTAAATTTTCATATAGTTTATTTCAATAGATTTTCTATTTTTTAAAAATTATTTAAATTTAGATTGATTCAATCTTTGCGTAAATGGGACAAAATTCTAGGATCTTCCAAAATTAAATAAATTGTGCCAGAGGACAATTGTTTTCATTGCAC
>JBMFSK010000035.1:0-11589 GCA_049967595.1 Thermoplasmata archaeon | reverse complement strand
TAAATATTATTTATATGCCTTTCTGTTGATGGAAGTCCGTGTATCTCATCGCTAAGGCTGTTAAGATTTACAGCTTCCACCAAACCCCTAACATTCCTTAAATTTTTTAGGTAATGCATTAATGGATATTTGTACAAAACATCAAGCTCTGAACCAGGAAAATGAATAATAATTGACATTTTCATTAATTGTTGATATTAACAATTTTTTCTTCACACCATTTGCCACTCTTGCAAGGCCGGCCAATTCTATCCATTGCATTCCATGTCTTAATATCTTTACCATGTACGTAGAATGCGCATCATCATTGTTTTCATATGCAATGAATTCAGTCCCGAATTTCAGGCCGGAATTAAGTTTAAATTTCCTGCTAATTAGATCATTGAAAAGCTTCTGCTTCTCCTGATCTTTGAAATTTATATTTTTATCTTGAATTCCACTGCCCATAGGCTCCTCAATCTTGAAGATGAAATATGTAAGATCAAAATCATCATCAACAATAGAAACAAAACCCTTTCCCCCGTAGAAAAAGGCAATATCTGCAGGAGAGTAAACAAAAAATGGCATTTTTTCACCATTTTTTAGGATTATGCTTCCGTCCATCATTGAAAAATTGTACCCTTTCTTTTTCAGATCCTTATATGCATAGTACTTTTTTATATCAATATGAAACATCTTTATTATTAAATTATTGTCAGTTTCTTTTCCTTCATAAAAAATTTTTGCATTCTTCTCTTCCATGAGGAATAGTGCCTCTATAGGATCTATAATGCCTATCTTGCCATGGACATAATAACCCTGAGAAAGCAATTTTTTTATTTCAGCGACATCCATTAAAGCAATATTTCCGTTCTTGATAAAAAATTTCATACACTCTTTAATTTTATAATTTTTTGGCACATGAAAGAAAAACCTTCCTTCACGTTTTCGCCTGTTTTAGCACTTACAACACCATAAACGATGCCATTGAACTGCTTTGATATGCATTTTACCTCATCTATCCAGTACTGAGCCATGTATTTAAGATCTGATTTGTTTGCAATAAAAATGAGCTTCGTTTTTGGATTTATCTCCTGAACCCTCTGACCGAGCTTTTCCATTGACTCTATGGTGTCAATGTTAGTAACATCGCCTATGATTATCATCGCTTTTGTGCCAACGATCTTCCTTGGTGATAGATTTTTCGGGTCAATTTCCGTGATCAGAGCTTCAATGCATTTTTCACCACAGTCAACCTTCTTCTTAACAAACTGAGAAGTAAATTCCCCGGATGAGCTGTTTGTAAAGCTATTATAAACAAACCTGTTTATCAGGGATGTTTTGCCAACACCTCTTTCACCGATCACACCGATCTTCCATAGTGTTTCTCCGTCTTCCATCAACATTGTATAGTATCCATTATTTAAACATTTTTTAATATTCTATGATTTTATATTATTCGCCTCATTTATGATTGACCTTGCCAATTTCTCTCCGATGCCAGGAATCATGGCAATTTTCTTTACCTCAGCTTTTGCAATGTCGCTAACGCTTCTATAACCCATGTTATATAGTCTCCTTGCCCTCACCCTGCCAATGTTCCTCAATCTTACAAGATCCAGAATTTCAGGCCTTACACCATATCTCACCCTCATCCAGAGATTTTGAATTTCCCTTGCGTGTGAATACCTGAGCAGCATGGCAAGCTTGGTGTATGAATAAAGGAGCCAATCAGCAAGTTCAACGCGCATATGAACATCACCAGGACCTATGTTGAACTCCTCTAGAATTGCATTAATCTCTGTTTCGTTCATCCAAGACTGAAGCATGAGTGCAGTTTTAAAAGCGTCACCGTTAAACCTTTCAAACCCTGGATGGTCAGGTATATTATAATCTTCGTCCCTTGAATTCAAGGGTATCATTTCCCCGACGCTTGATATCACGTAAAGGGCATAAATGTCCATATAAGGATAATCGAAGGAATTCCTGAATGCTATGCCCGTGACTGGATCTAGATAAAGGTCAGATATCATTTTTCCAAAAGGCGTGGCCCTTAGTTTTCTTATGTTAGTTACCAGCTCCTCGTTTTCAAGAAAATTCAGCGTATCCGCAATAAAATATTCAAGATCCTTGGCTCCCTTGTATGCCAAAAATGTCTTGCTAAAAAATTGAACCACATCCTCCTCGCTTTCTACAATTCCGGAAGCTATAAGGCCTAGAATGTGCATCCTGAGCGATTGTCTGTTCCCGAGTTTGGATTCAATGTCATCTATCTCCTTAAACTCTTTTATTTCCCTATCAGGTTTTCTTGATACTATTATACCTTCACCGTAAGGATCATACTTTGGCCTGCCCGCCCTGCCTAACATTTGCTTAATCTCAAAAGCAGGTATTTCGACAATTCCGTCTTCCGTATATCTTAGAGTATCCCTTACTATAACTGTTCTGGCTGGAAGGTTCACACCAGCAGCTAGAGTGGGTGTTGCTACTAGGCACTTTATTTTTCCCTCCTTGAAATTCCTTTCAACGTATTTCCTCTGAGCGTTTGATAAACCTGCATGGTGGAAACAAACGCCGTATCTTATTGCCTCTTTTATCTTTTCATCGTATATGTTTGATTCCTCATCTATGGTCTGCGGAATATCTATGTGATCTGTATATTCTTTTATTATTGGCTCGAGCTTGCTGGCAAGGGTCTCAGCCCTTGACCTCGTGTTCACAAAAACCAGAACCTGCCCTTGATTTTCAAGAGATCTTTTCACTAGATTTCCAACGATTAATTTATCCTCCTTGATCCTCATACTCAGACCATCATCGAATTTTAATGTACCGTTAGCGTATATGCCCAATTTTAAAGGAACGGGTCTGAATTCACTGTATACAATATCAGCATTTAGCCATTCTGCAATCTCTGCATAATTTCTTATTGTTGCTGAAAGGGCAACGAGCTGAACCTGATTGTTTATGTATTTTAACCTTGTAAGGATCATCTCAAGCGTCGGCCCCCTACCTGGATCCTGGAGTATGTGAACCTCATCAGCTATGATAACTCCGATGTTGTAGATATATTCAGGATCATGCCTTAGCACAGAATCCACCTTTTCAAATACTGCCACTACAACATCTGCGAATTTCAGTTCTTCCGAGCTTGTATCATAATCTCCCATGGATAGAATTATTTTATAATTTTTTCCAAGCATGGTTTCAAGCTCCTCATATTTTTCAAGAGCAAGAGCTCTTAAAGGTACCATGTATAGAGACTTCATTCCTAGCTTCAATGCTCTCAGAATTGCAGCATATGCAATAATCGTTTTACCACTTGCAGTAGGCATTGAAACCACGACGTTTTTGCCATTGAGTATCTTTTCAATAGCTTTTTCCTGTGGTTCGTAGAACTGGCTTATGCCGAACTTTTCCTTCAATTCTCTGATCAATGGATCTTCCATCAAAAAACTATATAAGAAAAGGTTTATGAACTTTCATATCTTCACAAAAGCAATGAAGGATCCACTGGATTTAGATGTATTCCATGAGAAAGGTTTCGTAAGAAAAACTTGCAAGATATGCGGTGCAAAATTCTGGACAATGGACAGAAACAGGGAAACTTGCGGCGAATTTCCTTGCGACCCATACCTGTTTTTGGAAAGACCGATAATGAACAAGAGGCTGGAGTTCTTCGAAATGATGGATGATTTCCTCCATTTCTTTGAGAAAAAAGGCCACAAGATCATTGAAAGATATCCTGTTGTTGCTCGATGGAGGAAAGATGTGTTTCTAGTCAATGCTTCAATTTATGATTTCCAGCCCCATGTGACTTCAGGTCGCGTTCCGCCACCAGCAAATCCCCTTGTAGTTCCTCAACCATGCATAAGGATGGTTGACATAGACGATGTAGGAAGGACTGGGAGGCACCTGACAAGCTTCATAATGTTAGGCCACCATGCATTCAATTATCCTGAAAAGGTTGTCTACTGGAAAGATGAAACTGTATCATATGCCCTAGAATTTTTGCAGTCTCTAGGAGTGGACCCTATACACGTTACTTTTAAGGAAAAGCCTTGGATAGGAGGAGGCAATGGCGGCTATGCCATGGAGGTGATAGTTGCTGGTCTTGAACTTGCTACTCTTGTATTCATGGACATGAAAGAAGACCCGAATGGTCAGATTGAGATTGAGGGCCTGAAGTTCAGTCCTAACCCTATAAGGGTGGTAGATACAGGTTACGGCCTTGAGAGGTTTGTGTGGGCGTCAAAAGTTTCGGCTTCCGTTTTCGATGCAATTTACCCTGATCTGATGGATTTCATTTTCAAGAAAATAAATCTGGAAAAGCCAGAAAATTATGATGAAATCGTTAAATCGTTCGTTTCCATAAAAAAGAAGGATGATGAATCCCTGATGGAGGAACTGGGCAAAAAACTGAGTGAGAAAAATATCAATTTTGATTACAGACCATTTATTGAAAAATTGAGAAAAGTTCATATGGTAGTTGACCACAGCAGAACAGTCCTTTTCATGCTTAATGATGGTATAGTCCCGTCAAATACCAAGGCCGGTTATCTGGCAAGGTTGATGATAAGGAGGTTGTTCAAGGTTCTTGAAGATCTGGGGCTTGAAGATTCTTTGAACAATATCATGGAAGTTCAAGAAAAAAAATTTTCAAGAATGCTTGATGAATCAATGTTCGGTGTAGTTATGGATATTCTATCCGTTGAAAAGGAAAAGTACAATGAGACAAAAGAGAAGGGGCTAAACATCATTGACAAAATCCTTAAAAAAGGAAATGTGGATATTAATACTATGATAGAACTCTATGATACTTATGGTATACAGCCTGAGCTCGTTTCTGAAAGAGCAAGGGCTCTTGGTCTTGACATAAAGGTGCCTGAGAATTTCAGGTCCCTTGTTGCTTCCAAGCACGAGATAAATACGGAAGAGAAGAAGGAAGTTGAGAAGACTTATGATTTTCTGCCTACGGAAATGTTATACGAGGATCCATACCGCAAAGAATTCGATGCAAATGTGATCCATGCGGAAAAAAACATTGCCATTCTTGACAGAACTGCGTTCTACCCTGAAGGGGGAGGTCAGCCACCAGATCATGGCTATCTTGAACAGAATGGAAAAAAGGTAAAAGTGGTGGATGTTCAAAAATATGGGAATGTGATCGTTCATTATCTCGATGATAGTCTTGAAAAAGGATATGTAAAAGGCTACATCGACTGGGAAAGACGCTCTAGGCTTATGAAGAACCATACAGCAACGCACATTATCCTTTACAGTGCAAGAAAAGTGCTTGGAAAACATATATGGCAGTCCGGTGCACAGAAAGAGGTTTTTGCATCAAGGCTAGATATTACCCATTACAGAAAGATCACAAGGGACGAGATAAAGAAAATTGAAAAGGTAGCTATGGATATCATCATGGAGAATGTAGATGTTACGGTAAAATGGATGGAAAGGAACGAGGCAGAGAAACTTTACGGATTCAAGCTTTACGAAGGTGGCATTCCTCCTGGTGACAAAATAAGGGTAGTAAAAATAGGCAATTATGATGTTGAGGGATGTGGTGGTACTCACGTTAGAAAAACTGGCGAGATAGGATTCATTAAAATATTAAAGGAAGAGAGAATCCAAGATGGCGTTTCAAGGCTAACTTTTGCATCCGGCCCTGGCGCGCTTGAACACGTGCAGCTCTTTGAGGATAACCTCCTTAGTGCAAGCGAAATTCTTAGAGTTGAACCTGATAAACTGCCTAATACTGTTCAGAGATTCTTTGATGAATGGAAGGAACTTAAAAAATTCAAGGAAAAGATGGATGCTGAATTTGTGAAATACTACATTGAAAATATCAGGAAAAATGCAATTCAAGAAAAAAATATCAGAATATTTTATGGTAAAGTTCCAAAAGATTATGCAATGAGGATTGCAAAACAATTCAACGAGAAAGGCTCTGTTGCGATCATTTACAGCGATTCTTTAACTATCGTGATTGATAATTCTGGCAAAAATATTGTTTCTAACCTTGGGATTAAAGGAAAGGTAAGCGGAAACACATTAATTTTAAATTCAAGTGAGAATTTATTGGAGAAAATAAGAGGCTTCATATGACAGAAATGTCATTGCAGGAAATAGAAAGCGAGGTTCGGAAATATTTCTATGTTTATGAGACAAAACTCATGCCTGAACTGATAGAATTTAAAGTGGTTCTGCCTGATGACAAGAAACTCGTAGAGAAGAATTTCAGGAGTCTATGGCTTTCTTTGAAAAAAAATGGTTATCTACCTTCTCTAGGATCCACTAAAAGCGAGTATACAATTCAAGTGATCAGAATACCGCCACAAAGATTCAGATCCATTTATGTAAACATTGCTTTTTTGATTGCTACTCTAATCTCAACAATACTTGCAGGGTCAGTGGATTATGCAGGCTATTTCAATTTGAACTGGCTTTCGCTTGATTCAATTTTAGGTGGTGCAGTATTCTTTGCCTTTCCCCTGCTTGCAATCCTTGGTCTTCACGAGCTAGGCCACTATTTTGCTGCAAAGAAAAATGGTGTTAAAGCCTCCCTACCGTTCTTCATTCCGGCTCCGACAATAATAGGTACCTTAGGGGCTTTCATTTCCCTAAGAGAACCCATACCTGACAGAAAAGCACTTCTTGAGATTGGTGCCTCCGGACCTATTGTTGGCTTTTTAGTTGCCATTCCAGTGGCGATAATAGGAAACTATCTTGGGTCTATTATGCACCCAGTAATCGTAGATTCTTTAACAGTCACTATGATTTATCCGCCTTTCATTTACTATTTAATTAATTTCTTCATACCAACAAGCGGTTACATGTTCCCCACGGCGTTTGCTGCTTGGGTCGGTTTTGTTGTTACTGCTATTAATCTGCTACCCATAGGTCAGCTTGATGGCGGCCACATCGCCCGTGCTTTGCTCGGAACAAAATCAAAATACCTGAGCTGGGCGTTTATTGCATTCCTATTTGCAATTGGATTATTATATTTAGGATGGCTTATATTTGCGATATTTGTTCTATTTCTGGGGCTGAGCCATCCACCTTCTCTTAACGATATTAGTAGGGTTTCGAAAAAAGGCTATTTTGTTGGCATTGTTGCCATACTCCTGATCGCATTGACTTTTGTGCCTGTTCCCCTTTCGCAAACAACGCTAACAGAAAATTTCTCTGTTTCAGGACATTATAATAACACTCTTATTATAAATGATTTGAACTATTCCTCAGGTCTTCTTGAAATAAAAAATACAGGTGATAAGATGATAAATATTACCACGAGCACCACGGCGAGTGACGGCATTGTTATGCATGTTCCTTCACTAATAGGAAATATTTCCATAAATGAAACAAGATACATTCCCTTTAATTTCACTGTGACTAAGGGAACAGTTCCCGGCTTGGCAACTGCGAGCATTAAAATGAAGACTGAGCTTTCAAAAACAACGAGGTTCTTCAACATGAGCTTTGAGGTGTTCAACAGCACCAAGGTTCTTGTTTGGGATTATTCTAACATCATAATTAATTCACCATATTTGAACGTTACATTGCAGTACTTAGGAAATGTAACACAGAATGTAAAAATAATGATTCCTGAAAATACAACAATAATGTTCAACGGAACAATTGTGATGAATGGATCACTATCAAACGGGATGATTCTTATGCGTCCTGATGAGATTGTGTCCCTTGAATTCTATTTCAAAAATACAGGTAACTATGATATTATTGCATATTATGAGGAAAATGCAACGCTTTTAAGGGTTAACTATGTCTGATGAAATATTTGAGATACTTTCAAAAAGCGGTAAGGCGAGATACGGTATTCTTAAAACGCCTCACGGAAACGTTGAAACACCAATTTTCATGCCTGTTGCAACAAAAGGAACAATAAAGACCGTGCCAAGTAGAGATTTTCCAGATCTGGGGATAACAATGATTATATCGAATTCTCTTCATCTGTTTCTTCGACCTGGCCTTGAAATAATAAAATCGCATGGTGACATTCACGGTTTTATAGGCTTTTCCGGACCGATATTCACGGACAGCGGAGGTTTTCAGATCACAAACGAGGATTTCCTTTTCAGCATAAAGGATGAGGGCATAGTTTTCAAAGCTCCGTACGATGGAAAGAAAATTTTACTCACGCCTAAAATGAGCGCAGACATACAGAATGATCTCGGCACTGACATAGCAATGGCATTGGATTATTGTATACCCTATGGAAGAAGTAAAAGAAAAGTTGAAAAGGCAGTTGAACTCACTTACAGATGGTCTAAAGAATTCTATTCGGAGAGAGAGGGCATTGGATTTGGCATTGTTCAGGGGGGTATTTTTAAAGATTTAAGGGAAAAGAGTGCGTCACAGATAACATCAATCGATTTTCTAGGTTTCGCCGTCGGGGGTCTATCAATAGGCGAGCCTAAAGAAACAATGTACGATGTCCTTGCATACACTTTGGATCTTCTTCCCGAGAATAAGCCGAGATATTTCATGGGCCTGGGTTCACCATTGGACATTTTAAAGGGTGTAATTATGGGCATCGATATATTTGATTCCGTATTTCCAACAAGGAATGCAAGGCATGGACTTGCATTTACAAGCGAAGGCCCCCTAGATTTGAGAAAAAGCGTCTTCAGGGATGATATGAGACCTGTTGATGAAAAATGCGATTGTTACACGTGCAAGAATTATTCAAGAGCTTATATATACCACCTTTTAAGGGAGAAGGAGATCTTAGGGTTATATTTGCTCACTCTCCATAATATAAGGTTCATGATAAAATTCATGGAAAAGATAAGATTATCCATAAAAAACAATGATCTTGAAAGATTGTATTCTGATACAGAAGAAAATTTTGGGAAAGGAAATGCTTAATACGAAAAATATAATCAGGGTATGATGTTAATATCAGAGAGTGAAAAACTTCTTAAAATTCTTTCTTCGATTGAAGACGGTTCAGTTATAGCAATTTCAGGATTCAATAACTCTACAACACCTCTTTACTTAATTTATTCACTCTGGGATGCATATAAAAAGTATGAACATCCCAGGAACATTTTCATTGAAATGGACGCTTTTCCGGGTGTTCCGGGAACGGGTCTAGATATCATAGGAAAGAACATTTACGAAGAAAATGATAGACAATTCATTTCAGGTATACTCATCCCTTACCTTTACAGATCTGAGTACCTTCAGAAACTTACAAAATTGGAATATTTTGAAACGTACTCGTTCAGCATAGGAATAACCACTAACTTATTCCGCGAAATGGCCGCTGGAAGACCGGGGGTTCTCTCTAAAATAGGCCTTGAAACATTTCATGATCCTAACCTTGATAATTCTGCAATGAATGAAAAAGCTAAGAATTCAAAAAGATGCTATGCCCAGATCATAGATCTTGATGAACAGTATTTATTATACAGGGCGCCAAAGCCTAAATATTCCTTTATAAGGGCCACTTCATCCGATCCATTCGGTAATTTATCCGTTGAGCAGGAAGGGATTTATGGAGCAATTCTTCCGATAGCAATGGCTGCTAAAGCCCAGCCAAACGCAGGTAAGGTTTTTGCACAGGTAAAGTATATTGTTAAGGAGAGGAGCAGAAATCCAAAGGATGTCCATGTTCCAGGACCATTGGTAGATTATATAATACCTGCAGCTGAGGAATTTAATAAACAGGGATCAACAATAGTATACTCTCCTGCAATTTCTGGAGAGATTATACCGAACGAGATTAAAATAACAAAATCCCAGGAAAAGCTTGATGATAGGCTGGTGATTAAAAGAAGGCTCGTTTTCGAGATAGTGAAAATGCTGAAATCCTTAAAAAGGCCTGCCATAATGAACTTTGGTACAGGCATACCTTCCGAATCATCTTCCATCATTGCAGAGGAAGGCTTTTCAGATATGGTTTACACAACTGTTGAATCTGGCCCATGGGGTGGAGTTGCTCTAGCGGGTAACGACTTCGGCCTTTCATACGGCCCTTTTGCAATCATTCCTCAGGCTGATCAGTTCTCTATATACGAAGGGGGCATAGCTGATGCTGCTTCACTAGGTTTTCTTCAGGTTGACGGAAATGGAAATGTTAATCCTTCGTTCATAGATAACAAGCTTCCGGGCCCAGGAGGCTTTCCAGATATATCAAACGGCATACCTAGGATATTCTTTGCAGGGGGCTTTACGGGTGGAAAAAGATCTATATCTGTAAATGATGGAAAATTGATAATAGAAAAAGATGGAGATATAATAAAATTTGTCAGGAGTGTTGATAAGATATTTTTCAGTGGAACATTTGCATTAAAAAATAAAAAGGAAGTCGTATATATTACGGAAAGGGCCGTTTTCAGGCTTTCTGAAAATGGCATTGTTCTTGAAGAAATAGCCCCGGGCATTGATCCTGATCTGGACATCTTGGGAAAAATGGAATTCAGGCCAATAGTAAGAGATCTTAAAACTATGGATAATAGAATTTTTAAAAGTGGAGCAATGAAATTAAAGGATTCTTTCAATAACATTTAGAAAATATCAAACAGAGCTACCGGAGAGCCTTAATATAAGGGTTAAAAGCCATAAGATTTATATAAATCATTTTATTTTAGTTGAACTATGAAATCAAAAACTTTAGAGTATTAATTGGAAAAATTAAAGAATGCAGATATGCCTAAAGCAAACAAAGAATTGATAAAAAAATTCATTTTTGATATTAAGCTGGATGGAATTATTGATTCAAGGTTAAAGAAATATGTATTCACGTTAAAAAAAGTTCTCAAACTGGTAGGGGAATCTTTTGATAACCCTTCAAAAGAAGACATGAAAAAAGCAATAGAGAAACTTAATGATCAGGGTTATACAGATTGGACTATTGTTTCTGACATTTCATTGATTAAAAGGTTCTATAAATGGCATTTAGGCAAGGATGAGATCTATCCCGAATGTGTTTCATGGCTAAAGAGAGTTAAAAAACCTGAGCAAAAAACAAGGCCCGAATCACTTATTACTAAGCAAGAAGTGAATAAGCTCATAGAAAAGGCTGTTAATTATAGAGACAAGGCTCTTATTTTGCTGATGTATGATAGTGGAGCCAGGATCGGAGAGCTGTTAAATATGAAAATCAAGGATGTGAAATTTGATAATTATGGTGTAGTGGTATCTGATTTTGGCAAGACTGGATATAGGCAAGTCAGGATTATTGGAGACAGCATAACATATCTGAGATCCTGGATAGATGTCCATACTCATAATAACGATCCTGATTTTTGGCTGTTCAATGGTTTAGAGGGCATGAATCAAGATAAAGCCATGACTCACATTGATGTATATGCTATGCTCAAGAAAGCTTCAAAAAGATATAATATTAAACTAACCCAAACTAACCCATACTAACTTACGCTGTCTTATACTAACCTACACTAACCTGTTCCGCAAACTTCAAAATGACAAAAATCGCAAAAGTGTGTATAGTAAATATAAACATAGGTTAGTCAGGTTAGTGAAGGTTAGTTTTGGTAGTTTGCGAGCACAGGGATAGTAATTTCTAACGGAAGTTCCATGTAAAATAGCAAGGAAAATCTCAACAATATTGCGTGATTT
>JBMFSK010000034.1:0-11774 GCA_049967595.1 Thermoplasmata archaeon | reverse complement strand
AGAGATTTTTGAGAGGTTCAACATCATAATGCCTAAAACTATGGGAATTTAGGAATTTTACTCAAAAATGAAATCTTAAATCTTAAAATTGACGAAACAGATAGGAGAATTATAGAATATCTTAAGATTCAGAAATAGCTGAAAAGATAAATGTTTCAAATGACACAGTAAAAAGAAGAAGAGAAAGATTAGAAAAAAATGGAATAATAAAAATAAAGGCAGTACTGGATCCCAAAATGTTTGGTTATATTCAGTATATTCACGCTGGAATTATAACAAAACCTCAAAGCAACACAAATGAACTAATTGAAAAACTGAAACAATAATTCTTGCCCTAGGATTGGTAACAATTATAGGATTGGGAAAAGCTTAAAATAATTAACTTAAGTTTTATACGATTTAAAAAACATTCTATTATAATTTAAAATTTTGTTAAAAGATTTTAAAAGAAAATTTTATTATTTTAATTCTAATTAAGCTAATATGATTGCAATCATAGGTCTAGGAACTGCAGGGGTTTATGCAACGAGATGGATAACTACTTTAAACAGGAATGAAGAGATAACAATAATAGAAAAGAATATTTATGAATCATATTCACCGTGTGGTATTCCCCTTATTCTTGAAAAAAAAGATGATTTTTCTAAGCTGAAGCACCCATTTCCGAGAACTAAAAGAATCAATGTACTTTTGGAGCATGAAGCAATAGAAATAAAACCCTATGAAAAGGTTGTTATGGTCGTAAATAAAAAAAATAATGAAATTAAAAAAATTAAATATGATAAACTATTTTTTTCCACAGGGGCCGAGCCTCTGATACCTAAGATTAAGAACGCTTACGAGTTTTTAAACAAAGGTGTTTTTGTAGTAAAGACACTTGAAGATGCAAACAATATAAAAAATTTTATTGATAAAAATAAAATAACTGCTGTTTCCGTAGTAGGTGCTGGGGCAATCGGCCTTGAAATGGCTCACTCTTTTAAAGCACTTGGCCTCAATGTAAACATTTTTGAAATGTTTCCACAGCCATTCCCTAAGGTCCTTGACCCAGAGATAGCTGAAATAGTGAAAAGTGAAATAGAAAAATTGAATATTGAGCTGCATTTGAACTCTAGGGTAGATGAAATTGTTGTTCAAAATGGCCAGATCATAGGAATAAAATCTGGTGATTCTTTTTTCAGTTCACAGGCTGTAATTCTTGCCACAGGCGTGGTTCCAAATACAAAAATATTGGAAGGCTCTGTTAATATGGAGAAATCATATATAATAGTAAACGAAAGGATGCAAACATCAAACCCTGATATTTATGCTGCTGGCGATTGTATACTAGTAAAAAATCTTATTGATGGGACTTCCATGCCGGTACAGCTTGCAACAACTGCGGCAAAGCAGGGTATAGTGGCAGGCATAAACATATCAGGTCATAATGCAGTTTATTCTGGAGCTTTGGGCACTTTTGTTTCAAAGATCGGAAATATGGAAGTTGCTGCTGTAGGTTTAACTGAAGCCCAGGCAAAGGAAAAACTCGAGATCATGACTTCAAGGACGAAAGCACTCGATAGGCCGGAATATGCGGATGGTGAAGAAATCACGCTAAAGCTCGTTTGCGATAAAAATACTGGAGTAATTTTGGGAGCACAAGCAGTAGGTAAAAATGCGTCATCAAAAATAAATGTTATTTCAATGGCAATTAAGAAAAAGGCTGATGTTTTTGATTTGAGTTCTTTAGAAATTGCATATTGTCCAGAAGTATCAGACCTTTATGATGTGATTAACATGGCCGCTGACATTGTGCTTAGAAAAATGAACCCTGGATCTTATAAATTCTGAATCCTTGCAAGCCTCAGTTTCAACTCACATGACTTGCATATTCTGCCAGAAGTTGGTTCACCACATATTTCACACTTGTTCAGTTTAAAGTCCTTGTATTTCTCCACAAGCATATCTTTTATTTGGTCGTAAACGGAAAGTATGGCATGTCTGGAACCGGGGGACCTGTTTTCCCAGTTGTCTATTGCGCTTCTGAACTGGTTTCGCAGCGCGAGATCCGCATATGGACACGTACCATGGTAAAATTCTATGCCATTTAGCATGGCATACAAAAGAACTTCTTTTTCAGGTATCTTTCTTAGAGGCTGGATTCTCGGAACAAGATCCTCTTTTATTATGCTGTGCGGGCCTAACCTTGCAAGCCTATCAAGATCACCTCTTACAAAGTTCATTATTATACTCTGTGCAGTATCATCAAGGTTAAGGCCAGTAGCAACGTAATCTGCATTGAGCTTTTTAGCTGCAATGTTCAAAAGATTCCTTCTGAAAACACCACAGTATGTACATGGAACAAGCTCGCTATCAATCTTTGAAATCTCGTCCATGGTATAATTAAGATAATCCTTGAACCTGAATATGTGATGTTCGATTCCTATCTTTTCTATATATGGAATAAGTTTTTCAAGTGCAATATTCCTGTAACCATATATACCTTCATCTATGGTAACTGCTATTATATCTATATCTTTCCTGTGAGCCAGTATCTTTTTTAAAAGATAAGCGGTAGTGGTACTGTCTTTTCCTCCAGATACACCTACAAGAATCCTGTCACCTGGCTTGAGATCTACCTGTCTCCTCAGCTCATGCTTTACCCTTGTCTCTAGAAATTCCATAAAATGATCTTTGCACAAATGCTCGCCGTTATATCTTACGTATATTACAGCATCCCTATTACATCTGGAACATTTCATTTTCACATGCAATAGCAATTTTTATATATGATTTTTCCCTCATTTTTCTGGTGGAAAGAATGGATCTTTATTCTAACACTGACATAAGCAAAAGTATTCAAAATATGATAGAAAGCCTAAAAGTGATAGGGCTTACTGAGTATGAGGCAAAGGCATTTCTGGCTCTGATTTATTTAGGCGGGGGAGAGGCAGAAAATGTGGCAAAAATTGCAAAAATACCAAGAACATCATCATATAAGGTTCTAGATTCTTTAGAAAACAAGGGGTTTGCGAAGGTTGTTTCAGGCAAGCCTAGAATTTACAAGCCCACAGATTTAAAGATTCTTGAGGAAAAGTTTGATCGTTTAATAAAGGATCTTTTCTCACATCTTAAGCTTGCCCAGGAAATGTTTGGTGAAAAGGGGGAACCACAATTAGTTTATACAATATACGGTAAAAATAAAGTACTACAGAAAATAGGTGAGATGATTGAATTATCAGAGCAGGAGGTTTTTCTATCTTCTCCAAAGCTTGCTGAAATAAGGAAGGCGCTGCTGGAAAATATAAAGAAAGCACTTTCAAGGAACGTTAAGATAGTCGTTATCACTTCAAGAACACAAAGAGCTCCGAAAAATACCGAAGTCCATTACAAAGAAGGCTTAATTGCAACAGATATAGTATCAGATGGGAAAAGGGCACTTATTGCGGATGCTGAACTTGACGCTTGTGGATATTCTGACAATCCTGCACTTGCAGAGCATTTAAAGCATTTCATTGAAATCATGCTCTATCATTAGGAGATTTTTATGAAATTCAGAATAATAGTTGATTCTTTCAGGGAACCTGCAATGAATATGTCTCTTGATGAAGCTGTTTTGTTTTCAAGACAGAGCGTAGATTACAACACAATAAGATTTTATGGCTGGAACCCATCGGCTGTGAGCATAGGATACTTTCAGAACCTTGACTATGAAGTGGACGTGAATTACGCTAAAAAAAATGGGATTGCATTGATAAGGAGAATAACTGGTGGAGGCGCAGTTTACCACTGGATGAATGGTGAAATAACATACAGCATTGTTGCAAGTATGGATGTGATTAATAATGTAAATGTAAGGAATTCATATGGCATACTTTTCTCTGGTATTGTTGAAGGCCTGAAATCCCTTGGCGCAGATGCACGGTGGTCTGGAATAAATGACATTTCTGTAGGTGATAGAAAAATATCGGGAAATGCACAGACAAGAAGATATGGGAGCGTATTGCAGCACGGAACTATTCTTGTGGATGTGAACCCATACGAGATGTTTTCTGTTTTAAAGGTATCAGATGAGAAGATAAAGGATAAAATGATAAAAAATATTTACGAAAGGGTAACTTCGCTTAAAAATCTGGGCCTTAATTTGCAGCGGGAGAAAATTATTGATGCCTTTATAGAAGGATACAGAAAATCATTCAATGCATATTTTTACTTTGGAAATTTCACAGATTTGGAAATAGAATTGGCAAG
Source organism: Thermoplasmata archaeon (assembly GCA_049967595.1). Lineage (GTDB taxonomy): Archaea > Thermoplasmatota > Thermoplasmata > Thermoplasmatales > ARK-15 > ARK-15. Next base: position 7,544 of record JBMFSK010000034.1, on the reverse strand, counting down.
AAAAATATACAAAAAATATTCATCAATGGAATGGACGAAAGAAAGGATTAATAATGTAAATCTGTAAAGTTGAATGATACTTAAAGTTAATAAATAAAGAGGTTTTTTAGTTTTGAAAAAATGTTAGACTTAATATTGATGCATGCTCCATCCATATACGATTTCAGGAAAAGGAACAGGTTTTATGGGCCTGTAAGCGACGTAATACCATCCACCCCTATTTTTGAAATGTATCCCATAGGATTCTTAAGCATCCTGAATGAGCTTGTTCCAAAAGGGTTCAATGTCAAAATAGAAAATATTGCAGTTGAAATGCTGATGGATGAGAATTTCGATGTCGAGAAAAGGATAAAAAAGCTCGATAGCGAGATTGTAGCCATAGACCTGCACTGGCTTCCTCATGTTCATGGTGCATTGAACCTTGCAAAAATGGTAAAAAAATATCATCCTGAGACTGCTGTTCTTCTAGGTGGTATTTCATCCTCATATTACCGTAAGGAAATAATGAAGGATCTTGATTTCATAGATTTTGTCTTGATAGGAGATACTACAGAACCTTTCTTTCCAGAACTGATAGAAATTTACGAAAAGATAGGTGATCTATCAAAGGTATCAAATCTTGTTTGGCGTGAAAATTCCAAGGTAAGGATAAACAAGATTGAACCACCTGAAAATTATATTGATTCTGTTCATCTTAATTATAAATACATGATTAAGCAGTGCGTTAGGAATCTTAATGTAAAATCAGCAATACCATATTCTGACTGGATCGTATCCCCGTCAGGGATGACGTTCATACAGAAGGGATGTCACCATAACTGTGTAATATGCGGTGGTTCCAAGTTCGCTTATGAAAATTCTTATTTTAGAAAGGCAGTTTCTTATAGATCCGTTGATAACGTTATCAATGATCTTCTTTCCATTCAGGAGAACCTAGGAGCTCCTGCCTTCATAATAGGAGATGTTCATGAAGCGGGCCAGAATTATGAGGAGGAGCTTCTTAGAAAAATAAAGGAGAATGGGATAGACATCCCGATTATGTTCGAAATATTCGATCCTGCGCCTGAATCTTATTATTATAACATTGAAAAAAATGTTTCTGAATATACGTTCGAAATATCACCTGAATCATCAAATGAAAATGTAAGGGCAGGAAGTGGAAGATTTTACAATAACCATGCTCTTGAAAAGACAATCGAATACGCGAAGAAGCACAGTGCAAGGAAAATGGACGTTTTCTTCTCCATCGGTCTGACGAAGCAGACAAAAGAGGACGTTTACAATGACATAAAATACATGGACAGAATGTACGACTTGTACAAAAACTGGATACACCTTTTCACATCACCAATAGCACCTTTTGTTGACCCAGGCAGTTTGGCATTTGAGCAAAATGAAAAATATGGATACAGGATATTTGCAAGAACGCTCAAGGAACATTACGATCTTCTAGACAATTCTAAGTCCTGGACAGATTCTTTAAATTACGAAACTATATGGCTTTCAAAGCAGGATATAGGATTTCTGAGCCTCGAAGCTGGATATAAGATCGCTAAAATGAAAAAGGAAAAAGGTCTGCCAGGAAAAGAAATGAATATTGAGCTGATTGAACAATTCATGAACAATGTTTCCCATGATGGGGCAAATCCACTGCCTAGAAATTACATTGGCCCTATTATATATGATAAGGACGAGCTTGTATGGTCCAAAAAGATTAAGATAAAAAATTTGAATTGCTTTATGGTGAACTTTTACAGGGGATTATTAAAAATGAAAGAAAAGGCATTTAGATGATCATATTTTCAGATACTTTGAAAGTACAAGGCGCATTGCTTCGGATGTACCAAGACTCAGCGTAGTGTTATGAGCATCCCTGGCCAATCTTTCCATTGCCGTACCCCTTGTATAACCATAACCACCTAGAATCTCAACACCATTTTTCACGTGCTTCATAAGAGCCTCGCTGACAAAAAGCTTTGTTGATGAGGCGTTCATACCCACCTGCTGACCCTGATCAATGAGCATTGCTGTATTATAAACCATCAATCTTGATGCCTCGAGATCAGTAAGCATGTCCGTCAGGTACTGTTGAATGAACTGAAAATTAATAATCGGGTTTTCCATAGATTTTCTCGTGCTTGCAAACTTTACAGATTCTTCATAAACTCGCTGGAGCATGCCTAGCGCAAGTGCTGAAATATTTACCCTGCCTCTTTCCAGAACGGCCATCGCCACCTTTATACCTTCATTTTCTTTGCCTATCACTGCCTCTTCTCCTACCGGTGCACCATTGTACTGCAGACCTGCAATTGCCGATCCCCTGAAGCCTGTTAAATGTATTTTAGGCCCAACATGAAAATTCTCAGTACCTTTCTCAACAAGGAATACTGTAATACCTTTGCTCTTAAGTTCTGGTGCTGTTTTTGCAAAAACTACATAATAACTAGCTACAAGAGCATTTGTAATAAAGTATTTCGAACCATAGAGATAATATTTACCATTCTCCTTTTTAGCAGTGCTTTTTATTCCAGCTACGTCCGTACCACCAGTCGGTTCTGTCAATGCAAATGTACCTACTTTCTTTCCAGAAGCAACATCCCTGAGGATGGTCTTCTGCTTTTCGTTCCCGAAGAGCAGTAAAGTCTGGTCGAAAAGGCTTTCTACTTCCATTATGAATGCAGTATTAGGGTCTACTCTTGCAACTTCTTCTATTGCAATGACAAGCTTTATCCTGCTCGTACCTGTTCCACCATATTCTTCTGGAATACCAAGGCCAAGAATTCCTTCCTCACCCAGCGCCCTAAGAGAATCGTGAGGAAATTCCTCATTTTCATCCCATCTCATGGCATTCTTTTCTATGTTTGTTTCGCAGAACCTTCTTATCTGGCCTCTGAAATCCTCAAGTTCCTTGGGCAAAAATGCAATCATGTTCAACACCTAAATGGTAATTGTTTTACTAGCATAAATTTATTTTCAAAGAGAATGCGTAATATAGTCAATTCTTCCACCATCTGCAACTATAACCTGACCAGTGATGAAATCTGAATCATTCGATGCAAGAAATAATGCTACTCTAGCAATATCATCTGGTTTGCCTATCCTGCCTAGTATAGTTTTTTTGGATATGCTCTCTATTATTTTGTTCCATTCCTCATCACTCTTTCCTTTTCTTGTCAGGTCTGTTTCAATGTATCCTGGAGCTATGCCGTTTACATTCACACCATATTTACCAAGCTCAAATGCATACCTTCTCGTCAATGTGATCACTGCACCCTTTGTTATCGAGTAATACGTGGTACCTTCAAGAGCTGTAACGATTCCTGCAACACTTGACACATTGATTATCTTTCCGCCATTCTTCATGAAATTTTTCTTCAGCCCTTCAATTATATATATTATTGAATAAAGATTCGTTTTTATCATTTGATCAAAATCATCCACACCGAAAGTGTTTGTAATCATTAGGCCCGCATTATTGAAAAGAATATCCACCCTTCCAAAATGTTCAAGGGACTTTTTAACTAATGTATTTGCATCGGTTGATTTGGATACATCATACTTCGCCTTTAGACATTCAACTTTAAATTTTTTTATTTCATTGCATGTAGCTTCAGCCTCTTCATCGTTTGATTTGTAGTTTAAAATTATTTTTGATCCTTCACTTGCAAATCTTAAAGCAGTTGCTTTTCCAATGCCCCTAGATCCACCTGTAACCAGGGAAATTCTATTTTCCAGTTTCATAATTGTAAATAATGCAAATTGCTTAATATAATCATCGACTGAATTTTCTGAGCTTCGATATTCATAAATAGCCTTCTGCCAAAGTTTTTATTTAAAAATGTTCTCCGCTTTTCATTTGGATACAATTTTATCTTGCAAATATATTTATAGCTATGAAAAGTTTTTACCTCCTCCTGCTATTGAAATTAATGGCATCCCTTTAGAATAACTTTAATCACTTTTTCATTGGAGTAAAGTTGTGTATTCCCCTCTTTAAAAGTATGATATTTGTTGTTTTCTTTGAAGCAAAAAGAATAAAATCTCTATAGCCTTTATTCGTTTTTCAAAAAAAGTTTAATAAGTCTTGATTCTATGTAAATAGTATGGGAGATACAAAAATAGTAGCAACAATAGGCCCGGCCTCGATGGATGATACTATCTTAAAAAATTTAGCAAAAAATGGCGTTTCAGTGCTAAGAGTAAATACAGCACATTCAAACATTGATGATATTGAAAAATTAAAAAATAAGGTGGAAAAATTAAACAAAGAGTTTAAAACTCACATAGGAATAATGCTAGATCTTAAAGGTCCTGAACTGAGGACAATTGACACAGAAAATTTCTTAATAAAATCTAATACAGAATATTATTTAGCAGACAAAAAATTGAACAATTCTTACATTATGATCAACAGACCGGAGGTTATTAAATCCATCAAGAAAAACGATCATATTCTGATGAGCGATGGAAAAATAACCTTCAGGGTTATTGAAACTAATGATAATTATCTCAAAATGGTAGCCCTTAACGATGGAATATTGAGGGATCACTCCAGAATAAACATTCCAGGAAGATATGTTGATGTAGGGATTCTTACAGAACAGGATAAAGCTTTCTTGTTAAATGGGATAAAAAATAAGGTTGATTTCTTTGCTCTATCATTTGTTCAAACTAAGGATAATGTGAAGAACCTCAGAAAAGCAATAATGGAAAATGATGGTGACCAGTCAATAATTTCTAAAATTGAGACAAAAACAGGCCTAGAAAACATTTCTGAAATTATAAAAGTATCAGATGCAATAATGGTGGCAAGAGGGGATCTGGGTGTTGAGCTTCCTCTTGAAGAAATTGGCATTACCCAGAAAAACATCATCAGAGAATCACATAAGTTTGGGATACCCACAATTGTTGCAACGCAGATGCTTGAATCTATGGTCAAAGAGAGCTCTCCAACTAGGGCAGAAGTATCAGACATAACAAATGCAATACTTGACAATGCTGATGCTGTCATGCTTTCAGAGGAAACGGCCATAGGAAAATATCCAGATCTTGCTGTCCTTAACATGAAAAAGATCATAGATTATGTTGAATCAAAGATAAAAGATTTTCCTGAACCTGAGGAATTTTTAGGAAACAGGATAGCTTTCTCTATCGCAAGGGCATCTAAAATGATAGCAAAGGAGATTGAAGCAGATGGAATACTTGGTTTTACAAACCATGGAAATACTGCAAAAATGCTTTCAGCTGTAAGGCCTGGAATTCCAATCTACATAGCGGTAAAAAATGAGAACCTAGCTAGAAAACTGAACTTACTGCGCGGAATAAACACCTTTATCATTGATGAAAAAAATGTATCGGATATAAATGAAACCCTTAATGAAATGAAAAGATCGTTTAACATAAGAAAAGGTGCAAGGTTGGTTGTTGCTTCCGGTGCACCTTATTTCTTTTTGGGAGGCACGAATAGCGTTACAGCCATTACAATAGGTGAATTCCTTGGAAGAGGTTATCCTGTAGGCAAATCATTTTCAGGAAAAATAACTCTTTCAGGTTGGAAAGGAAATATTTTAGTCGTGAATAAAAAAATTCTTGATGCGAATAAAGAATTCCTGAATTACAATGGCATAATATTCACCGATGAGGTTTCTCCAGAGGTGATGGATTTCCTAGAAAAGAACAAAATTAGCGCACTTTACAATACTAAACTTTATAAAACCCCTGATGAGGGGGATAACGTTTTCATAGATGGTTACACAGGTACAATGATCAGATAAATTTATTTGGTATTTTTTACATATCTTTGTTGTGATAAAATATGGAAGATATCCTTTTGAACGATAAAGAAAAAGAAATAAAATATGAGGTAAGAAAGGTTGTAAAGGAGATTCCCCATGATCTTATAAGAAAAATAGAGAATGAGGAAGTTAAGTTCCCGAGGGATTTTATCAATACAATCACTGAAAAACATATAGCCGGTCTGAGGTTTCCTGAAAGATATGGAGGAAGAAGTGCATCCTGGGTAGCAGAAATGTCAGCTGTGGAGGAAATGGGATACTTAGGATTTACATTGAGCTGCATGTACTCACTTGGTTCAATCGTGGGAGAGCCAATAAACAAATTCGGAACTGATTCGCAAAAGGAAAAATATCTAAAGGGGATAACATCGGGCCAAAGATATGGAGCTGAAGCAATAACAGAACCCACTGGTGGTTCGGATCTCTTTGGAATGATGAGAACGAAAGCAATAAAAAAAGGATCAAAATATATTTTGAACGGCCAGAAAAGGTTTGTAGTAGGTGGGAATGGTGCTGATTTCTTTGTCACATATGCTGTAACGGATCCCAATGCAGAACCTATTACAAGAGGTATTACTGCTTTTGTTGTTGACAGCGATAGTCCTGGCCTGAAAGTAGAGACAGTATATGGTCTTATGGGCAACAAAGGTGGTGGAACTGCAAGGATCGTATATAAGGATATTGAACTTAATGATGATAACATAATTGGCGATGAAAATAGGGGCTATGATGTTTTCAACATCATGATGGTTCCTGAAAGACTTACTACTGCAGCAGGAGCCATTGGTGTTGCAATGACAGCAGTAGAAATAGCCACGGATTATGCAATGAAAAGGGAAGCCTTTGGTAACAAGCTAATAGAGCACGAGGGAATAAGCTTTAAAATTGCTGAGTCCGTGACGGCGATCGAGCAGGCCGTGGGCCTTGTTTATATGGCAAGCAGGGCAGCAGATCTTCTTGAGCAGAAAAAGGTACCCCTTTCATATGTAAGAAAACTGGTTTCAATGTCCAAGCTGAATTCCACAGAGGTTATGTGGAAAGTTGTAAACGATGCCATGCAGATAATGGGAGGTATTGGATATACAACCATATACCCAATAGAAAGATTGCTTAGGGACTCAAGACTTGGCATGATCTGGACGGGCACAAATGAAGTCATGAAGATGATCATTCAGCACGAATTCATAAAGGAAATGAAGGCCCCGAATTATTCATCAACAAAAAGAGATGTCCAGCTTGATGCTTTGGATTTTAACTTAGTGGAGGAGAAAGTCTATAAGTAATTGACAAAAATATTTAATAGGATCATAAATGAGGATGTTATAATGACAAAGATATTGGTTATAATTACATCTGGAAAAAATGACGTTGACAAAGCAATGACCGGGATGGTCTTCGCCTACAATGCAAAGGTGAAAAAATACCTTGATGATATTAGGATCATGTTTTTTGGGCCAAGTGAGGATCTAATCGCATCAGATGATCCTGAAATTAAGGATATGTTAAAAAAACTTAAGGAAGCAGAAATGTTAATGCTTGCATGCAAAAGCGTTTCTGACAAATTCCATGTTACAGCCAAGCTGTCGGGAATGGGCATTACAGTGGATTATGTTGGAAAAATAATAGCTGATCATGTCAGAGAAGGATTTGTTCCCATGACCTTTTAAAAGGAAAAAAATTATAAACACTGACCATTTTCCCTTTTACACTAGGTGTTAGAATGAAGAGAAGCTCAAGAGTATGGAAAAA
>JBMFSK010000033.1:0-12495 GCA_049967595.1 Thermoplasmata archaeon | reverse complement strand
TTAAGAAAAAATTATGACAATCAACTGACTATCACTATTTTTCGGTCACACTCCAAAAAAAGAAAAGGTTTATTAATAAAGAAATAATGATAAGCCAGAAAAATGGAAGAAAAAGTTGATGAATGGATTAAGTCGCAAAATTTTAACACTACAGCCGATATTCCTGTACCTCAAAAATTAATAGATCAGGTTATCGGTCAAGATGATGCTGTTGAAGTTATTAAAAAAGCTGCTGTACAAAAAAGGCACGTAATACTTGTTGGTGATCCCGGTACAGGAAAATCAATGCTTGCCCAATCAATGACGGATTTTTTACCACAGCAGGATCTGGAAGATGTTCTAGTTTTTCCAAATGAAGAGGATCCTAATAGACCAAAAATAAAAGTTTTACCTGCTGGTCGAGGAAAGGAACTTGTAAAGCAGATGCAGGATAAAGCTAAGCAGGAAAAGATGGAAAAGCAGAGGTTCTTTCAGCTTACCCTCTTCGGTCTTGTATTGTTGGGCATTATTGCATATATATTTACAAGAGATTTTACCATTTTATTTATGAGCATTCTTCTAGTGATATTTCTATGGATATTTCTCGGTATGGCAGTTCAAAGATCTGAACAAAATAACGTTCCTAAACTTTTAGTAGGCCATGAACCTAATGACAAACCGCCTTTCATAGATGCCACAGGTGCACATACAGGTGCACTTTTAGGAGATGTCAGACATGATCCTTTTCAATCGGGAGGTCTCGAGACACCTGCTCATATTAGGGTAGAAGCTGGCGATATACACAAAGCTAACAAAGGCGTCCTGTTTATTGATGAAATCAATTTATTAAGGCCTGAAAGCCAGCAAGCTATCTTAACGGCTATGCAAGAAAAGAAATTTGCAATAACCGGTCAGAGCGAAAGAAGCGCAGGGGCATTGGTACAGACAGAGCCAGTCCCGTGTGATTTTATTCTAGTTGCTGCCGGAAACATTGATTCGGTGGAAGGCATGCATCCTGCTTTGAGATCAAGGATCAGAGGGTATGGTTACGAAATATACATGAACAGCAGTATGGATGATAGCGATGAAAACAGAAAGAAACTTATCAGATTTGTTGCACAGGAAGTAATGAAGGACGCAAAAATACCTCATTTTGATAAAATGGCAGTTGCGGAAATAATAAAAGAGGCACAGAAGAGGGCGGGCAGAAAAGACAAGCTCACTCTGAGATTAAGGGAACTTGGGGGTCTTATTAGAGTAGCAGGAGATATTGCAAAATCCTCAGGATCAAACGTTGTTACGTTTGAGCATGTTTTACTTGCAAAGAAATCTGCCAGACCTCTTGAGCAGCAGATAGCAGATAGGCTAATAGACATGAAAAAAGAGTATAATACATTCCTTAACAGTGGCTTTGCTGTTGGAACTGTAAATGGTCTTGCTGTTTACAGTGCACAGAGTGGAATGGCTGAATTTTCAGGCATGATTTTGCCCATAGTTGCCGAAGTGACTCCTGCACAAAGCAGAAATCAGGGCAGAGTGATAGCTACAGGAAAGTTAGGCGACATAGCGAAAGAGGCAGTTCAAAACGTATCAGCAATAGTAAAAAAATACAGTGGTGAAGATATTTCCAATCATGATGTACACATTCAATTCATAGGTACATATGAGGGTGTTGAAGGTGATTCAGCAAGCATATCAATCGCCACTGCTGTGATTTCAGCATTGGAAAACATACCAGTGAATCAGGAAGCAGCAATGACAGGATCATTGAGTATCAGGGGTCAGGTATTGCCCGTAGGTGGTGTTTCGGCAAAGATAGAAGCCGCGATAGAAGCAGGATTCAAGAATGTAATAATACCCATATCAAACATAGATGATGTAATTCTGGATGAGCATCATAAAGGGAAAATTAACATTTTACCTGTTTCAACAATACTTGAGGTTTTAAAAGAGGCTCTTATGGATTGTCCTGAAAAAGACAGGCTTCTGTCAGACCTAAGCAGAGTAATATCTCCACCTATTTTTGTTAAGGCATCAAAATGATTCTATACGTGGAAGGAAAACCCAATCAAAAAGCCATTGATTTGATTAAGGCCGGTGAATTAATACTTATAAATACGGATGATATAAAATCATCTTTGGAAATAGAAAGTGCATATTCAAAGGCAAAAAGGGCTATGGTCCAAGGTAGCAACATAAGCAGGGATTTAGGATCTGAAACAATGTTATATCTTTATGGAGGAAGACAAATTTCTGAGGCTATAAAAAAATATGGTATCAAAGAAACTCAGGAAAAATATTTTTTGATTACTGAAAGTGCATTAGATGTAAAATCATTAAATCTGGAGATCAAAGAATTTAAAGAAAATGCAGAAATAGAAGAAATATTTACAAGACTTGAAAAAATAGCAATGCTGGAAATAAAAAAATAAATTTATATTTTTTCGAACCTTTCCTTTAATTTTTCCATTACCTTAGGTAAGGTTGTATATTCCATTTCCTCAAGAGGCAATCTGTGAGGCTCAAAAGGACCATGTCTTCTCATATAATCTGCAATTTCCACAGCCTGTCTTCTTGCTCCGTCAAAAGCCGGGTCATCAAAAAGATCTACGGGACCTACAAGTTTTCCCTCTGCAAGCTGGAATCCAAGCGCAACAACCCTTGGAGGGCCGTCAAATCTAGTCATTTTTGCATCTTTAAGACCTACAGGCATTATCGGGCCGTTGTGAGATCCTCTCATCCAACCTGATACAAGATGTGGAAATGCAAATGGTTCTAAAACTTCACCTAATGCAGGTAAACCAGATTGTGCTCTGACAAGAGCTACAGGATCATCCTTGCCCGCATATTCACCTGCAATCTGAAATAGTTTTTCCGTAGAAATTGCTGCAACAGCCTCCTTATAAGGTATTTTAGGATGTTTCTCTGAAGGAAAAACTCTTTTGATGACGTACCTGCTCTTCGCACCTATCAAAGCCAATAAATCGTAGAGTTCTTCAGGAGTTTTTATGAAAACTCTTTTATGCTCCATTATATCCCATACTTCAAAAACAAAACCATCATGCATAGTAGGGTCTATTATTAATCCTGGAGTATTAAAAGGATCGCCAAAAATCTTGTAAATAGGAAGATTAAATGCGCCCGGTTCAGTTTTATCCATCATGAAAGCCACCACAGGTTCCCCTTTTCTCTCCTCGAATTCCAATTCAGCTATTCCAGGCCCTAGACCTCTTACATTTCCAGAGAAAGCATCCTTTAAAAGATCTTGGCCAGCCCCATATAATTTTAATGATTTAGCAATTTCCGTTGCGGCTTTAAAAGTATCCCATGCAAGCTTGTGAACATCCTTATTATCTACTCCTTTCTTATGCGTCATTATTAGTTGTAAATCATCCCCTACCCCTGCTACCTTAAAATCTATTAATAACCCATCTTTCTTTGCCTTTTCCAGCATTTCTTCAGCCTTTTCCTTTAAAGATGGATGAACTGAAGAATGGCCAGGATAACCCCCTACGTCTGCCTTTATAAGACTAAGTGTAACCCTCATTAAAATTCACCCATGTACTACATGAAAAAATATATAATAAAACTTTTCTTTAACACTGATGATGGAAAATACTATTGATTTAATTTTCAAAAGAAGGAGTATAAGGTCCTTCAAAAACGATGCTGTTCCAGATGATATTCTATATCAAATCATAAGGGTGGCACAGTATGCACCTAGCTCTTGGAATAGGCAACCATGGAAATTCATAATAATTAAAGAAAAAGAAAAATTGAAAAGAATATCTGAATATCTGCCCTATGGAAAATTTCTACCAAAAGCACCTATGGCCATTGCTATAATATCATCAGAAAAAGAATCAGATCTTTGGCTCGTTGATGGGTCTATTGCAACAGAAAATCTTATGCTTGCAGCTGAATATTATGGTCTTGGCACATGCTGGATTGCTGATTCTGATAATTTAGAAATTAAAAAAATTTTGGAATTGCCTGAAGAATACCATATCATTACAATTACACCACTCGGTTATCCGGATTCAAGGCCAAAAGCACCTAAAAGGAAAAGCATTGAAGAAATAATATATTCAGAAAAATTTGGAAATATTTATAAAATCAGTAACGCTGATTCAACAAAGTATATATATTAGTTCCCATTTAACAAAAGTACGGAATGACGGTCATAGAGAACAGGGAAACACCCGGTCCCATTCCGAACCCGGCAGTTAAGCCTGCTCTCGTACCATATGTGTACTTGGATGCGCGAGCTCCAGGGAAGTATGTTTTGCTGTCATTCCATCCCAATCATTTATTAACCTGTTATTCTTATTTTCAGATATGTTTCCTGATGATGTGATAACTATTTCAAAAAAGGGAAAAAAGGAAACGAGGAATTTAATTGCAAAGGGTAAATTTGTAAAATATAACTATTTAGATCCAGAAACTGGAAAAGAAGTGGAGAAAAAATATAGATTTGTTCTTAAAAACGATAATGGCACTGTACAGGAATTTTTTGTAATACCTGCATCAGACTGCAAAAGATTTCTTATGATACCTGCAAGTGAAAAAGAGGGAAGAAAAATTTGGGATGGTCAAAAGAGCGTAGATCTGGAAGAACTTTTAAAGAATATTTAAGTCACTGAAACAACTTCGACGTAAAAATACAAAGTCTTTCCAGCAAGATAATTATTGAAATTAAGCGTTACTGAACTATTTATTATTGAAGATACATACGCTCCGTATGGTAAGTAAGTATTTACTTCCGTCACTATTTCATATTGTATGCCAGTTGAATTTGATGAAACGATTAGATATCCCCATGTAACGTTGTTACCGTATGGATAGTAAATTTGCCCTGCATAGGCATTGTTTTCATATGTAACAACTCCCTGAATAGAATTAACATTAAGCACAATATCATTCCATCCAAATGTTTTATCAAAGTAAACAGATCCAGAATATGGCACCTGACCAGTTTTGTTTTCAAACTGTGCTATTGACATATTCTGTATTCTTGAAATATTTCCGTATCTTGGAATTGTATGTACAAGAGAGGAATTATAAGGATACCCTTCTGATGGTGGTACTACGATTGTTTTTGTTTCACCTGCAGACATTCCAAGGACACCATTGCTCATTCCAGCAATTACTTCGCTTGAACCAACTGTAAAATTAAATGGACCAAAAGATGAAGGGTATTTAAAATCCACAGCTTTCAGATACGTTTGGTTATTGTTAGCAACAGCTTTAATGTTTGTATCAAATATGTAAGGAGTTCCGTTTATCAAAATATATCCATAATAATATATAGATACCTTATCACCAGATTTAATAACTTTAATAGCTTTGCTGGATGACGTCAGCTGATTATATCCAAAATAGGCACCTACAACAGCGACTACCAAGATAATGACAATGATTATTGCATAAGTACTAGATTTCATTGTAAACACTCAAAGTGAAATTAAAATAAATAGTTTACGATTTCGTTTTAAAAATAGTAAAAATAATATGCCACGATTAATTATTTATTTTCAATGCCAGATCTGGTTGATGAGATAAATTCTTTGATTAGGAGCGAAAAAGTGTCGAGGTCTAAGCTTAGAGATATTCCTGATTCTTTTTTTAAGAATGCCAATTCAGAATTAAAAAGATTGAAAGAGGAGTTAAAGAATGCAGTGGAAAAAAACCAGATCGATTACATGACGCAAATAAGATTTAAAATAAAGGCTATAGAAAACGGTATAAAAGAATTAAAATGGGTAAGAGGCAAAAAAATTGCTTTTCAGGCAATTGAAGATTCAGTTTCAGGGACAAGAGCAGAGATGAATTCACTCATTGCAGAAGAAAGAATATTATATGAGGAATTTAAGCGAAGTTTCGATTTTTATTTATCTGGAGATGGCTCTCCTATCCCTATAGGAACAAAAATTGAAAATGAAATTAAAAAGGAAGAAAATCTTGAACACAAGAAAGAGATCATTAAAAAAATACCCGTAAGGATATTGTATCCCATGGAAGTGGCGGATTTGGACAGAGATTACGTTTTTTACAAAGAGGATATTGTTACCATCAGCGAGGCTCTTGCAATTGCCCTTTCCAAAAAAGGTATGTGTGAAATAATTCAAAAAAGTAATCAGTAAAGAGGCAATGAACCTGTCACTTTATCGATGATATTTTCTTTTTCAGGTCCTATACCAAGTACAGTAATTGTTCCTGGAGGAACTTCAGTTAACCCTGCATCCTGGATTAAACATGTTAATATGCCAAGGCCATATGCCTTTTCCTTCAACAAAAAAAGATCATTCAAATTTTTTACTTTCAGTACAACCTTCTTCTGGCCCTCTCTATACCAGTTTTCAAAGATTTCTCTCCTGTTAATGAATGTTTTAAAGGCGCATTCTACGGAGGCATGTGCAACCTGCACAGCCAATTTTCCATTCGAAATATCCAAATCTTCTCTCACAACGATTACTAGTTTGTATTCCATTAATTGTTTAAATCAATTAAATTAAATAATTTTTTTGTCTTAATCTTTTGGATGAAAGATAAAATTTTATACATATATGACATAAAAGGTCTCAGCCCCGTGGTGTAGTGGCCAAGCATAGTGGGCTCTGGACCCATTGACGGCAGTTCGAATCTGCCCGGGGCTGCTTACCAAAAGAATTAAAATATTCGAAGTTATTGAATTATTTGATGAAAAATTTAGTTAAGATTGTAATAGCCTTATTTGCTTTTCTTTTACTTACATCATTTGTAAATGCACAGCCCCATGAATATATGGTTATAAATTTTAATATGGAGGTCGATCCTGGGGCAGTTTCATTCTTTCAATCATCATTTAACTATGCAGAATCTAATCATATTCCATATGTAATAATAAATATGAATACACCAGGTGGTTATTTGGATTCAATGATGTCCATAGTCAATATGACTTTACAGGCTGAGGAGAATAATATATCAGTAATAACATTTGTTCCCGCGGGAGGTATGGCAGCATCTGCTGGATCATATATTGCAATGGCATCTGATAAAATTTATATGGCAAATGGAACATTTATAGGACCTTCTACACCCATTGTAGAAGGTGGTAATTCAACCGAACAAATGCATGTTGAAAATGCAATGCTTGCCTGGATGATAAGCTTGGCGCAGCTTCATGGAAAGAACATAACTGCTGTAACAACTATGGTTCTCAATAATACTGCATACGGTGCTAGCCAGGCTTATAATATACACTTGATTGACGGTATAGTTGATTCATTATCTGCACTATTATCGAAGCTTGGCATTTCAAATTATTCTCAGATCACAACTTCTCCTTCCGCTTATGATCAGTTTATCAGCTTTATTAGTAATCCAACGGTGGACGGACTTTTAATAACAATAGGAATGCTTGCAATACTGCTAGATATCTACCATGCAACAGTACTTCTTTCAATAACAGGAATAATACTCATTGCACTCGGTTTATGGGGATCACAGATAATTGGCGGGAACATTGCTGGAATAGTGATAATACTCATAGGAGGTGCTTTAATCATTGCTGAGATAAAAGTAGGTCATGGTTTTCTTATGATTACAGGTGTATTATTGGCAATCTTTGGCACATGGATACTTGCATCAGGCATATATTTCTCACCATCGCCATTTGGTTTATTTTCTTATATAGCTTTCGGTCTTATGGGTGGCTTTGGTATAATAGCTGCTTATTATCTGAACTGGATAAGGAGAACAATCAGAACAAGGCCTAAAACAGGTCCAGAATCGATAATAGGTAAAAAAGGCGTTGTAATAAAAGAGTTGAATCCTGAAGGTGAGGTAAGGGTTGAAGGCATAATTTGGAGGGCAAGGTCAAAGGATGGTAAGAAAATAGAAATTGGAAAGGAGGCTATTGTTGTTTCTCGGGATGATTTGCTTCTTATTGTGGAGGAGGCAAAATGAGAAAGATTATAACAATACCTTTAATAATTCTTGACTGGATTTTTTTTGCTTTTCTCATCATTTCGATATCTCTACTTTTAATTACAAATTACAATGGATTTAATTTCTCATCATTTACAGTTTATGGAGCTATGACAATAGCCTTTTTTTTATTATTCTATTATTTTAGAAAAATTATATGGGCGGTAAAGGAAAATGCCATGACTGGACCTGAATCTTTGACAGGGAAAATAGGTATTGTGACCGATACATTGAAACCAGAGGGGGAGATTAGGATAGAAGGGATCACGTGGAAGGCAAAATCCATAAACAATGAATTTATTGAAAGGGGATCTCAGGTAATAGTAAAAAAAGTTGAGAATATATCACTTTTAGTAGAAAAGGTTAAGAAATAGCAAGACTTACATTGCATTGGGTGAATAATATGGACACAGGCACACTTATAGGTATAGCAATTTTGGTACTGATCGTTTTGATTTTCTTCCTGTCCGGCATAAAAGTATTCAGGGAATGGGAAAGGGCCCCATATCTTGTCCTGGGAAGGTTCAGGGGCTTTAAAGGGCCAGGAATAGTGTACATTGTTCCAATCATAAGCAAGGTGCCTTTCATACTATCAACAAGATTGCAGACACAGGCGTTCAAGACAGAGCAAACACTAACAAAAGATAATGTTCCTGTGAATGTTGATGCTGTAATGTATTTTCAACCTGTAGATCTTGAGAAAGTAGTTCTAAAGGTCGAGGATTATAATATAGCTACAACACTGGCAGCTCAAACTACCTTAAGGGAAGTAATAGGGGGAATCACACTTGATGAATTGCTTGCTGAAAGAGAGAAAATTGGGACCATAGCTAGAAATATTATAGATCAAAAAACAGAAGCATGGGGAATAAAAGTAACTTCTGTAGAAATAAGGGATGTTTTAATACCTACTGCCCTTCAGGAGGCAATGTCTAGGCAGGCTGCTGCAGAAAGGGAAAGAAGAGCCAGGGTGACTCTTGCATTGGCTGAATACGAGGCTGCTTCAAAGATGATAGATGCTGCGAAATTGTACGAGGCAAGCAAATATGGTTTAGAACTCAGATGGATGAACATTCTTTACGAACTAGGTCTACAGGGAAAAGGTACTTTGATGCTTATACCAACAAACCTCATGTCAGCGGGTCCAGGTTCAATAGGACCTTATGGCATTGTAGGACTAAGAGAAGTAGCTGATATGGGTGAAAAGAAGGAAGAAAATAAGCAAGACCAGAATAAACAATGAAAAATTTTTTAAATAACCATCATATCTTTTTTTTATGAAAATTCTTGTAACGTTTCCAGTGGACCAAAAATTTAAGGAAATGGGTGAACAGTATTTTGGTAAGGGTAACATATTTTTTTATCCTGATAAAGTTTATGCTGACATTCTTTTAATTTTAAACAATAATTTTCCTTACAATGAAAATGTAAAAATGATACAGACTGTTTCGGCAGGAGTAGATCACATAGATTTTGAAAGAATAAATAAAAATACAATTGTGTGCAGTAACGCAGGAGCATATTCTATCTCTGTGGCTGAACATGTATTTGCACTTCTTCTTTCTGCCACAAAGAACATTATTGAAAAAGATGAAGAAATGAAAAAAGGAATATTCAACTCAGAACCTACTACCCTGCTGTATGCTAAAACACTTGGTATTATAGGTTATGGAGGGATAGGTAAAAGGGTAGCAAGGATAGCAAAATCATTCGAGATGAAAATTATTGCAATAGGAAGAGGCAATAAGGATGAATATGTCGAAGAATTCACTGATTTGAAAAACCTGAAAGATTTTGTGAAAAAATCCGATTTTATTTTAATTTCAATACCATTAACAAGAGAAACGAAAGATATAATAAACTACGATGTTTTAATAAACATAAAGCATAAAGGAATTTTAGTAAATGTTGCTAGACCGGAAATAGTCAAAAAAGACGATTTATTAAAATTTCTAGAACAGAGGAAGGATGTAATGTATTTATCTGATGTATGGTGGGATGAACCTGTAGTTAAGGATACAAATATTAAGAATACAATATTAACACCTCATATTGCAGGCGGTAAATCAGGCGAGATAATGGAAATTGCATTTAAACAGGCTTATGAAAATGTACAGAATTTCATAAACAATAGACCACTTAAAAATATCGTGCAGAGAGAGGAGTACGTAAAAATAGATAGAAATAATATAGGTGTTTAAATCAAAATATTAATGACATTTAAGGCGTCAGGATTATAAGTAATATAGTTATAATGGAAATTGCGTGAGCATTATGGAATTTAATTCA
Source organism: Thermoplasmata archaeon (assembly GCA_049967595.1). Classification (GTDB taxonomy): domain Archaea; phylum Thermoplasmatota; class Thermoplasmata; order Thermoplasmatales; family ARK-15; genus ARK-15. Next base: position 2,256 of record JBMFSK010000033.1, on the reverse strand, counting down.
GATCTTAAAAAAATAAGGGAAACAAAGCCTTTGATACACCATATAACAAATTTTGTAGTTATGAACGATAGTGCAAATATTACACTTGCACTAGGGGCATTGCCAATAATGTCTCATTCAGAGGAAGAGCTTGAAGATCTAATTTCAATTGCAGGTGCTTTATATCTAAATATAGGTACACTGGATAAAAATTGGATAGATTCAATGATGAAAGCAGGAAAATTAGCTGAGAAATACAATGTACCAGTTTTGCTGGATCCAGTTGGAATGGGTGCTTCAAATTTAAGAAACAGAACAGTAGAGAATTTTTTAGATTCATTCAAAGTAAATATTATAAAAGGAAATGGTGGTGAAATGCTTTTTCTTTATGGAATAAAAGGTGGTGTTAAAGGTGTAGATTCAATGAAAGAGGCAAGTTTGGATATTGCTGAAAGCATTGCTAAAAAATACAAGACAACCGCAATAATAACAGGAAAAATAGACTTTATTTCAGATGGTAGGAGAAATGCAAAAGTTGAAAACGGTACAGAAATGTTTCAAAAGATAACGGGATCTGGATGCATGCTTGGTTCAGTAATATCATCTTTTTTGGCTGTAAATGCAGATTTTTTCATTGCCTCAATTGAAGGCCTTGTTACATTCGAAATTGCTGGTGAATTTGCCTCAAAAAATTCTGAAGGTCCTGGATCATTCAGGGTAAAACTTATTGATGAAATATATAATTTTAAAAAAGATAATTATAAATTTGCAAAGGTGAGTTTATACGATTAATTTACCAAAGGGGATTTATGGAATAACATCACGTGATTTTGGATTCTCTCATGTAGAAAGCGCTGAAATGCTTTTGAAGGCTGGTGTAAAAATAATACAGTACAGGGAAAAAAATGCCTCTACAAGAAGAATGCTTCAAGAAGCCAATGAAATCAAAAAATTATGTAGTTTATATAATGCAGTATTTATTATAAACGATAGGCTTGATATTGCAATAGCTTCCGATGCGGATGGTATCCATTTAGGGCAAGAGGATATGTTCATTGAAATTGCAAAAAAAATGTTTTCTGGAAAAATTATAGGAATATCGGTTTCAAATGAAAAGGAAGCAATTGAAGCACAGGAAAAAGGTGCAGACTATTTAGGTGCTGGTGCGGTATTTCCAACAGGAACAAAAAAGGACAGTGAAGTAATAGGCATAAAAATGCTTGAAAAAATAATAAATTCTGTGAAGATACCAGTATATGCCATAGGAGGAATCACACTTGAAAATTTAAATGAAATTAAAAAATATAAAGCATATGGAGCTGCAGTAATTTCTGGAATATTGAATTCCAAAAATCCCGAAGAAACGGCAAAAGAATTCATTAGGGGATGGTACTCTTGAACTTTGCAATAACCATCGCAGGTTCTGATTCTATATCCGGGGCGGGTATTCAGGAAGACCTTAAAACTTGTACTATGCTTGGTGTATATTGTTTCACTGTAATAACATCTATAACAGCGCAGAATACATACGAAGTCAGGGATATTTTTGATATTCCAGAAAACATGGTTGGTAGCCAAATTGACGCTGTGTTGAATGATGTAAATGTAAAATACGGAAAGACTGGTATGCTCAGTAACAGCAAGATAATAAAGACAGTCTCAGAAAAAATTAGAGAATATGGCCTTAAGCTTGTGGTGGATCCTGTAATGGTAGCGAAATCAGGAGCACATTTAGTAAAAGAAGATTCAATAAAAGCTTTGATAGATTTTATTATTCCAATATCCTATTTTATAACGCCAAATCTGGATGAGGCAGAAGTAATCCTTAATGAAAAAATAAGAAGCGTAAAAGATATGGAAAATGCAGCCTTAAAATTATATGATCTAGGTCCACAAGTTGTGATCATTAAGGGAGGACATTTAAATTCTGATTTTGTCACTGATATATATTATGATGGAAAAGAAATTTTAAAATACACATTCCCGAAAATCAAAACAAAAAACACTCATGGAGCTGGCTGTACACTATCTTCAGCAATAGCATCTTACCTATCAAAAGGATACAGTAATAAAACAGCTTTTTCGAAAGCTAGAAATTTTATGCAAATGGCTATTGAAAATAATATTGAATTTGGTCATGGGCATGGTCCCTTAAATCCAATGTATAGGATAAAATTTCATTAATTTATAAAAATTTTAACAAAATGTTTAAAATTTTAAACGAAAATTAATGAATAAAAAATAAATCATAGATTCAATGAAAAAATTAACAATAGA
>JBMFSK010000032.1:0-13095 GCA_049967595.1 Thermoplasmata archaeon | reverse complement strand
GCAATGTTTGAATTTTACCTTGATATTTTTTTGAATACTCAATCGCTTTGCGTGAATAGATTTCACCCTTTTCTCCTGCTTCGCTACCTTCAATTTCCATAAACGCGAGTATTATGATCGGTTATTTAAAATTATTTGAAATTAATATTAAAAATAATAAAATATTATTTTTTATTTTATTTGTACTGGTTTGCATTTTATTTTATTTATAATAAAATGTTAAAATTTTTTTGATTTTTTAAAAAATTTCGTAAATATTTTTTCAATTTAAATTTTCTGTTTCATTAAAATTAAAAATTCATCTTTATCAGTTAAAATCGGATCTTACAGTCTTATTAAAATTACTTATTATTGAAGCGAATAAACTATAATTATGAAAATTGCTTTAAATCAAAACCATTGATATAAAATAATATTAATTTAAGAAATATTTAAACATGTTTTAAGAAAAGTATATGGATTATAAACTTATTATGTATTTGAGGTGAATTTAATGGGAATTAAAATGAAAAAAGTTCCACCTGTAAATGAAAGATATAAAGAATATGAAAAACTAGATTGGGTTGCTAGTCATGGTGTGGGTGTTGACCATACTGCAGATATGACCACTTTTTCTTCAGTGCTGGCCCAGGCAGGTTATCTGAGAAATATTGAATCATATTATTATATGAGATATGATGATAGTCCGGAAAGGAATTATCTTCCAATGATTTTCTACAATGTATTTGGTAATCCAAAGATTCCAGTATTACTTCATGAAGAGGTAGAGCCAATAGGCAATCTTTTCAGTGCAATAGTTGCATTCACATCTAGTGTATTAATCCAAAAAACTTCACAAAGAGCTTTACTTTTTGATGGTGCAAAACCCGACGCAGTTCTAGTGGTAAATACTTCTTTGACTCCTGATGATGTGCTTAAGCTCGTTAAAAAATATAATCTATCAAAAAATTGGTACGGAAAAATATTAACTGTCAGAACAAGTACAATAGATAGATCTCCAGCTTTTCCTCTGCTGGGTGCTTTAGCTAAAGGATGGGAAAAAATTGATCTTGATTCAATTTATGATGCATTGGAACTTCTTGGAAAAGAAAATAAGAAAGAATCTGTAAAAAAAGGCTTTGAAAATGCTACATTAAAAGAAGTTGAAGTTGAGATTCAGAATAATAGGGAAGAAGAAGAGGGAATAGAGATACCAGAATTCAATGGTAAATATTGGATTCCAGAAATATATTATGCTTATCAAAAGGCTGCGGCCTCTGCGAAAAATTATTCTCAAAGAATTGCAGCTATGCCTCGATGGGAGGTTTTATCCTCGGGTCTTATCGAATTTGGACCTAAACCAGGCAATAAGAATATTGGATTTACAACACCTTGGAAATTTAAAAGACCGATCTTAAACAGGGATAAATGCATAGATTGCAAGCTCTGTACTTATTACTGCCCGAATGGGGCTATAGATTTTAACAAAATCGAGTTTGATTATGAATACTGCACTGGCTGTGGAATTTGCGAAAAAGTATGTCCTACAAAAGCAATTGAATTGAAAAGCGAGGTAGAAAGCGTTGAAGGATTAAAAGATGAGGAAGTTCCAGTAAAAAGATTTGAATCAAGGGAGTATGGATTTTGAGGTGGTTAAAAATGTGTGCAAAAAATGTTGAAATTGTAAAATCGATTCCTAAGGAGAAATACAATGTAAAAATTTGGAATGGAGCAAGGGCTATTGCTGAAGCTGTAAAGGTAGCAGACGTAGATGTTATTTCTGCATATCCAATCAGACCTTATACAGGAATAATGAATTCCTTGGCTCAAATGTTAGCAAATGGAGAATTTAAGGCAGAAATAGTAATTGCAGATTCTGAGCACAGCCAATTTGAAGTAGTCAAACATGCTTCAGCCACAGGTGCAAGGACTTTTGTAGGAAGCAGTGGAGTTGGACTACTTTATGCATTTGAATCTGTTACTGCTACAAGTTTAGGATCTGTTCCAGTAGTAGGTGTGATAGGTACAAGGGCTTTGGATGATCCGGGTAATTTTGGAATGGAATGGACAGATATATTGACCACCAGAGATTTAGGATGGTTAATATCATGGCCAAGGGATGTACAAGAAGCAACTGATATGACTTTAGTTGCTTATAGGGTTGCTGAAGATCATAGAGTGCTACAACCACATTTTATCGCAGTAGATGGAGCTGCAATTACTCATGTTTCTATGCCAGTGGTTCCACCTTCAAAAGAAGATTTAAGTGGATTTTTACCTCCATATAACCCTCCGTACAAGGTAGATCCAGAAGATGGTCCTGTAAGTAAAGGGATGCACATTGCACCTTCTTTGATAGGTCCAGAAGAAAGAAAGGTTATTGATGTCGCTTTAAAAAGATCAAAAGATGTAATAAAAGAAGCGTGGAAAGACTTTGAGAAATATACAGGAAGAAAATATCCACCTTTCATTGAAGCTAAAAATATTGAGGATGCTGATATTGCTTTGATAGGCATGGGTGCTTATATGAAGGATATTGAGCTTGTTGCCAACATGTTAAGAAATGAGGGTATAAAGGTAGGTACCATAAGGCTAAGATATTTGAGGCCATTTCCTAATGAGGAACTTGCATCATTAATTAAGAATGTAAAAGCGGCAGGAGTAATGGAATTTGACTTTTCATTCGGTTCACCAAATGGAACTGGTTCTCTTTACCATGAAATTGCAACGTCATTGTACGATCTTGATAATAGACCGAAACTTTTGGACTTCCTTTTCTTAGGAGGCAGAGAACCAACTACAGAACATTTCAGAAGGGCAGCGGAAAAAGTTAATGATTTGGCCAAAGGGAAAGTTCCGGAAAAGAAAGCATACTGGTTGACTTTAAGAGGTGAAGATATATGAGCGAAACTATATTATTTAATAACATAAAGAAAATACCGCCTGAAGATTACTATACTGCAGGGCATAGGACTTGTGCTGGTTGTGGACCAGCTTTAGCTTACCGTTTAGTAGCTAAGGCAGCAGGACCAAATACGATATTCATAGGGCCTACTGGATGCATGTATGTTGCTAATGCACATCAATTTTTAACATCTCCTTATGCTGTTCCTTGGTATCATACACAGTTAGGCGGAGGTGGAGCAGCTGCCATAGGAACGGCTGCTGCTTTAAGAGCATTGATGAACAAAGGTAAAAGAAAAATGGAAGATGTAAACGTAATAGTATTTGGTGGAGATGGAGCAATGGCAGACATTGGCCTTTCAGGTCTATCTATGGGTCTTTCCTACAACTATAAGAGATTACTATATATTGTATATGATAATGAATCATACGCAAATACAGGAATCCAAGCTTCAAGCACTACCCCATGGGGAGCAACTACTACATTTACACCAGAAGGCAGCGCCAATAGAATAGGAAATGAAAGACTTAAAAAGAATATGGCATTAATTGCAGCAGCACATCCAAATGTTAAATATGTGGCAACTGCTACACTTCATCCACCATTAGACCTGATGAATAAAGTTGTAAAGGGATTAAACTCTGGAGGCCCTTCTCTTGTTCATGTTCTTCTGCCATGTCCTAAAGGTTGGTTTAGCGAACCATCTGACACGGTCCAGTTAAGCAAACTAGCAGTTGAAACTGGAATGTGGGCACTTTGGGAGTATTCTGAAGGAAATTTTAAACTGAATTACAAACCTAATCCAAGAAAGCATGTTAAGGAATATTTGAAATTGCAGGGAAGATTTTCACATCTGGACCCGGAGGATTTTGACAAAATTGATAAAATGGTAGAGGAAGAATGGCCCTACTGGGAAGAGTCAGAAAAAAGAGGAAAAATTGTCCTTCCTTATGAAAAATAAAAATTTTTTATTTTTTTTATTTTTTAAAATCATAAATTGGAATACATTTCAGCAATGGCTTTTTCTAATTTTCTAATCCTGTAAGAAATAGTACTTTTTGGTATTTTCAAGTTTTTACTTAAATAAGTCAATGACATTTTTCTTGGCCATTCAAAATATCCAGCATTAATTAACATTGAAAGTAATTCTTTATCCTCACTGTCTAATATATCAAATCTGTCAACATTTATAATGCTTACATTTTTTAAGAATTCATCTAGAAAATTTTTAGTTGTCAACTCAAGAATAGAAACAACGCTGGTATTTTCATCATTAAATTTTGACATTAATTCCTTATAAGGTACTTCATTTGAACTTTCATCTAAAAAGAACCATTTTTCTATTCCACCATGTATGGTAATAGGATGCACCCTATACCCCACAGACTCTATTTTTTTATAAGCTGAAGTTTTTAAAATATAATATGTTAAAGCTGCCAAATTATTTTTTTTAGATATAATATGAAAATTCTCTACTTTTTTATTAGAGCTAAACTTGTTTAATGCCATATCTAGAGTATCTTTATTATTAGAATAAAAAATAGAAAATAATTTTTCATAGCCGTTTACAGAAACGGTATTAAATATAAAAATGGATATATCGTCATATTCTTTTGTTATGTCAATATGAGGACAATCTTTTTGAGTTAAAATAACTTCAATTAATTTCATATCAAATTAATGATTAACATCTTTTACTTAAATTTTTCTTGAGCTCAATTTTTTTGTATAATCTTATTTTTTTTAAAAACTAACCTTATGGGTATTTAAATAACATTTGGATAAGTTCAAAATAATACATAAATAATTAGGTTTATTAATTTATTTTATGGAAAAAGTTTCTATTTCTAAATACAGAAGATGGATTACAGTTTTGGCGGCAGTCATTACCATGGCTTTCGTGAGCGTTTATGAGTATTCATGGAGTCTGTACGTAGTTCCATTGTCCAAGGCTTTCCAGGTTCCTTCCACTTCGGCTGCGCTTTCTTTAACTTATACTATCTATATAGTGGTTCAGGCTTTGAGCATGTGGTTATCAGGCAGATATGCAGATAAGCATGGGCCAAGATACATAGCGATGGTAGCAGGAATTTTAACAGGACTGGGATACATCGGTTCAGCATACGCCAATAGCCTAGGCATGTTGTATTTGACATATGGAATTGGAAGTATTGGAGTAGGTATTATCTATGGAACTGCAATAAATGCTGCAATAAAATGGTTCCCTGATATTCGAGGCACAGTATCCGGTTTAATAGTTCTCGGCTTTGGAAGCGGCTCTTTTGCCATTTCCCCTTTGATTAATTATATCATTCATGGATACGGATATACATCTGCATTTTTGTACATTGGAATTATACAGCTGATAGTAATTACATTGTTTGCATATTTCTTGGAATATCCTCCATCAGGATGGATACCTCCGGGATGGAATCCCGAAGAAGCAGAAAAGAAAAGAAAATTGGTAAAAAGAACTACTCATGATTTTACATTCAGCGAAATGGTTAAAACATGGCAATGGTGGATAATTTACATATCTTTCATATTAATAGCCGGAGCTGGTCTTTCAATCATAGGACATTTGGTATCTTATGGTGTCACATTGGGCTTTGCAATTGCTGCCGTAATAGCAGTTTATCTGTTCCCGCTGGCAAACGGATTGGGAAGATTATTTGCTGGATGGGTGTCAGATTTAATTGGCAGACCATATTCTATGCTAGCTTTCTTTGTAATTAGTGGCTTATCAATGATAGCAGTAAGATATTCAAGTAATTCAGACGTTTTTGTTCTTCTAATAATACTTATAGCCTTCACATGGGGACCTCTCTTTTCACTATTTCCTTCAGCAGTTGGAGACTATTTTGGTCCAAAATATTCTGGTGGTAATTATGGATTTACATATACAGCTAAAGCTATAGGCGGTATTTTTGCTGGATACGGTGCAGCTGTACTATTTACAGACATAGGAATTGGGTCTACACTTCTCATCACAGGATTGATGGCAATAGTAGCAGGTCTTTTAGCGATTACCCTAAGAATGCCTAAAGCTCCGAATTCATCTTAAATTTTTTAACTAAAATTATTTGTATAACTTTCTTTTTTCTTTTTATCATGAAGACGGAAATAGCTATAATAGGTGGTTCAGGAATAGGGACAATATTCAATGAAAAAGATAGAATTTATGTTCATACACCATATGGAAGTCCATCTGATTACATCTCTATTGGTGAAATGTCCGGTATAGATATTGCATTTCTTCACAGACATGGGGTAGGCCATAAAATACCCCCTCACAAAATAAATTACAGAGCAAATATATATGCATTGAAAGAAATAGGTATTAATAAGATAATAAGCGTTAGCGCAGTTGGCTCGTTGCAGGAAAATATTAAACCCGGAGACTTGGCCATAGTTTCACAGTTCATTGATTTCACTAAATCAAGACAATATTCATTTTATGATGGTCCTAAGGTCGTTCATATTTCTATGGCAGATCCATTTTCAGAGGAAATGAATGACATATTATATAGGAATGCAATACAGTTAAATTTCAATATAAAAAATAATGTTACATACATTTGCATAGAGGGTCCTAGATTTTCTACAAGAGCAGAATCAAAAATGTTTAGAAACTTTGCAGATATTATAGGAATGACTCTTGTACCAGAAATAAATCTTGCAAGGGAATTAGGGATGTGTTACAGTACAGTAGCTACTGTCACGGACTATGATGTATGGGCAGAAAAACCTGTAACCGCAGAAGAAGTCGTTAAAGTAATGTCTGAAAATGAATTTAAAGTAAAAGAATTGCTTAAAAAATCCATTAAAGAAATAGAAAAAGTGAATTCAAACAAATGTAAAAAGATTTTAAAAGAAGCTAGATTATAAAAAACGATTTTCGTAAAATTTTTTTTTATTTTTTTATTATCAGAATGAAAAATGTTAATATATAATCTTAATATGCAATAATATAGACAAATTAAAACAAAAAATATTTTTATAAATGAAATCATTATACCTATTGGAGTGATTTAAATGAAAAAAGTTTTAATTATTGGCGCAGGCGGTGGTGGACTAATACTCGCAAATTCTTTGAATACTGATACGTACGATATAACGTTGCTTGACAGGGATATATACCATTATTACCAGCCCTGGTATTTATACATTGCATTCAATGGTTCAAAAAGGAAAATATGGAGAAGGATAGATACACTAATAAAGCCGGGAATAAAATTTAGAAATGAAGAAGTTACAGAAATAGATTTAGATAATAGGTCTGTTAAAACAAACAGAAATACTTATGGCTATGATTTTTTAGTGATAGGAACAGGAACAAACCCAGATCCTACTGTAATTCCAGGTCTTGAAGAAATAAACAATGAATATGGAAACTATCATAGTACAGTTGAAAATGCTAGCAAGTTATGGAATAAGGTAAAGGATTTTAAGGAAGGTACTGCAGTTTTAGTTCAGGCCTCACCTACATGCAAATGTCCACCATCACCAGTTGAAGGAATGCTCCTACTAGAAGAACTTCTAAATAAAAATAAGCTCAAGGATAAGACAAAACTTGTATTCGCTACACCTTATCCCAGACCTTACCCAGCAGAACCAATGAACAGGATCGTTGAACCTATGATGAAAGAGAGAGGTATAGATATTGTAACATTCTTTAATGTTGATAGTGTTGATCCTAAAAATAAGGAAATTATTTCAATGGAAGGTGATTCACTCAAGTACGATCTTCCTATTATTATACCCCCCTGCCGTGGAGCAAACATTAATTACAAACAGGACAGGATAATAGACGAAGATCGGTTTATAAAGGCAGATAAATATACGATGAAAATTACAGGATATGATGATGCATTTGCTATAGGTGATTGTAACAATTTGCCTACTTCGAAGAGCGGTGTTACTGCTCATCTTCAGGCCAAAGCTGTTGCAGACATAATAAACGGTAAAGATTCTAAATTCGATGGTAGGATTAATTGTCCATTTGACATGGCATACGGCAAAGGCTCATTTGTTATAGCAGATTACAATCATCCAGTAGTTCCTTATCCACCAACAGAATTCAAACATTTTATGAAGATTTCAATGGCAGACATATACTGGTGGACATTAAAAGGTTATGTAGACTTTGTATTCGATCTTTTCTTTGATTATACAAAACCAGAAAAATTATTAAAAATGTATCAGGCTTCTGAGGCCTGAATTTTTTTATAATTTGCTTGGTTCCACAAGTTCCAGAATTTTACCTAGTTTTTCTGCCACACTCTTTATCATCTCATCGTTTAAAGCATCGAGTAATGCAGAAAGCAAGACGAGAACTTCAAGAAGCTTATCAACTGTTCCATCATTAATTAACTGCATTAATTTTTCAATTATGTTTCCTAGTTTATCGAAGTTTATAATTCCCTTCTCATTCATTTCCGCTATCTTCTGTACTAACTCTAAAAGCTTTGGTATATTGGATGTCAACAATTTTCTGACAGGCTCGGAATTCAATGCGCCTAATGCCACAGGAACTATGTCTATCATGTCCATTAATGTGTCCAATGTACCGCTAGAAAGCATATCTGCAAATTTATCTAAAAGTTTGTTTATGTCATCCCACTTAATTACACCTTTTTTCTCAAGATCTACGATTTTTTCAACAATAACCATTATTTTAGGTACATAGCCCATAAGTTCATCTATTAGACCTTTCTTCTGTAATTCCATTAAAAGGTCTAGCATTTTCATCAAGGATCCATCCTGAAGAAGCTTTATCAAAGCATCAAGCTGGCGATCTAAAGTATTTCCCTCAAGTAATTTTGTTAATGTTCCTTTTTTGGAAATGTCATTTACTTTGTAGTATATTTTATCCATAGTTTTGTCTTTTGAAAGTGTTTCTAAAATTGATAAAAGTTTATCAAGTGTGCCCGTCTGTTGAAGATCAATTACCTTCTTTATTAACCTTACAAGCTCGTCTTTTTTTACAAGATCCATTAACTCCAGCAACGAATGTGAGTTTTTATTTGCTACATCTGTTTTTTTGGCCATTTTTATCACCTCATATCTCCGCCCTCGCAGACATCGTCCAGTACATTTCATTGTATGCTAGCTTTAGCCACTTCGCATACTTTGATGGCAACGATATTGTTGGTGGTCTTGTATACGTCATATACAGATATCCAGCCCTGTCCATGCTGTGCATTATGAAACAGTATGCCGCTCCATCGTATCTGTAATAGTTTCCTGTTTTATTTATATCTGCTAGTATGTTCTTTGCTACTATCGCTCCCTGATATTCTGCTACTGATCCCGCTTTAGCTACGTTTGGTATATCTGTCGTGTCTCCTAGTACGTACATGTTTCTATATGCCTTCGATTTCAATGTGTACGGGTCCGTCGGTATCCACATCTCCGCTAAACCTGATTTCCTTATTACTTCTGCACTCCTGTGCGGTGCTATCGATATGAATAAATCATATTTTACTTCTATCCCTTCCTTTGAGTATATTATCCTGTTCTCTGGATCTACTTTTGTCAGCGTGAACGGTGATGTGATCTTTATTCCCTTCTCCTTCATCCATGCTTCTCCTACCGGACTTACCATCGGATGCTGGTGCGTACCCTTTATTGGAAATAAATACTCAAACTCTGCCTTCTTCCCTTCTTTCTTTAACCTGTCATGTAGCGCAAATAGTATCTCGTATTGCGCTACCGGACATTTGTATGGTATCGATGTTACACTTACTACTATCTTTCCTCCTTCAAACCTGTTTATTGCATCCCTTAATTTGATCGAGTCCTCCAGTGTGTAGAAAAAGTATGCTCCTTCTTTGTATCCTGGTATACCATCGGGATCGGGATATGATCCTAGTGCTATTACAACATAATCATATTCCCATACCTTTCCATCCTTTGTTTGCACTTTGTTCTCTTTTGCCATAATGTTTACTACTTCTCCATGTTCACCAGAATAGAATTTTACCCTCTTATCAAGGAGTTCCCTTTCCTTCCTTACGAAATGTTCTGGCTCTTCCTCACCAAGTGCAACGAAGAGATATCCTGGCTGATAATAGTGGTACTCACTTTTATCAAGTACCACTACCTCGGCTTCACCCCTGTCTACTTGATCGGAAAGCGCTCTTACTAATCTGTTTGCTACTATTGTACCAGCAGCACCACCACCTACTATAAGTATCCTCATGTATGATCACTCACTACCATAATAGAAAAAACATATATTAATTTATTTTTGAATGGTTGTTTTTAAATTACCGAGCATAATATCATTTCTTATCAAAAAAATAAAAGATAAAGATTTTGAGATTATTTCTCTTGAGTTTTATCTTTTGAAATCTCCTGTTCTTGTTTTAATTTGCCACCATTATTTTTGCCTTTTTTCATAACTAGTACTACTCCCAACACTGCTATAATGATTACAATCACTATGATGACAATTAATAAATTCATATTTAGGGAAGAAAAACTGGGTGTTGAAGCAGGTGTAGGGCTTGTAGAGCTAACAGTAATTGAAATATTTAAATTCGATTGCTTGGTTAAAACTGTGCCTGTCGAATTTGTGGTTTTGTAGCCGTTAGGCAAGTTTATAGTATAGGTATATGATCCGTATGGCTCTGAAAATGTTATCGTATTTGTGGTAGAGGATTCTGTCTTACCATTTAGTGTTACAGACCAAGAGGCTCCTAAAGGCAAACCGCTTTCTGTGAAAGTAATTGTATAGTTAGTTATATTATTTGTAGTAAATACTATTGTTTGAGATACATTTGCTCCGTCCACAGTTATATTTCCATAAGATGGAAATGCTGTGTATCCATTGATTGGTCCTATTATATAAGAATATGTTCCATTAGGTTCATTAAATTCTATAATATTTGTCATTGAATTTTTATTAACATGGTTTAATATGACCGTCCAAGTTGTTCCAAAAATCAATCCATTTTCTAGGAATGTAATTGTATAATTCATTGTTTTAATGCTTGAAAAACTTATTAAAATTGAAATTGAAAATCCTAATATATTAAACGTTCCTGATGTTGGTGATGCCAGATAATTATCGTTGGAAACCCCTATACTGTAAGAATATGTTCCATTGGGCTCATTAAAAGTAATAACTTTTCCAAATCCCTTGAATGATTGACCATTTGATAAATTCAAGTACCATAAAATCCCTGATGGCAATCCATTTTCAGTAAACGATATAGAATATGTTACTAAATTAAAAATTACGTTGATGTTCACATTTTTTCCATTTACAATAAACATTCCAGATGAATTTAATGGTGCATATTTGTTATTTAATGATGCAATTGAATATGAATAAGTCCCATTAGATTCAGTAAAAGTTATAGAACTATTTTTTGAATAAAATGTACTAGACCCTATATTTATGCTCCAAAATGTTCCATTTATTAACCTATGTTCATTGAAAATAACCTGATATATTTTAATGAAAGTTATGTAAATTACTAAATGGGAAATATTAGATAAATTCAAATAAATATATTGATTTGGGGATTTATACCCACTTGGACTTATTACTGATAACACATAAGCTTTTTGAGGCAATTGTGAATAAATGGTTTTATTTAACGAAAACAATTCACTACCACTTAATATAGAAACACCCCATCTAGTATTTTCTGGAAGACCAGATTCTATTAATGATATTGATGCATTCTTATATGTTACACTAGTTGATAGATATTGAACCACTCCTTCAGAAAGATAAGATCCGAAAATTAGATCAGAATAAACTAAAATTAAACTTGTTCCATTTTCTGAATTTATTATATTAACCAGCGGAGGTGTAGAGGAGCCTGGAAAAATTGAAGCAGCACTATTATTGTAAATGAAATGGGAAAGTAAAATCCCTTCAGATGAATAAAGATAAGCATCATTAGAATTAGAGAATAGATAATTCCCGTTCGATAGCCAACTAAAAAAGTAATAGGGACTTGGATTTGAAGGAAGCTGTATAATGAGACTTTTCTTTATCACTCCATATGTATTATAGCTAGTAACGTTGTATATGTTATATATGGGGGCATTGCGAATAGGTGACATTTTCCAAGATTTTGTAACAAAATTGAAAAGAGTTGAATTATTAGATATGTTAATGGAAGATACTAAAGCAGTGTTATTATATTCCCATTTTGTGTCTCCCGCAGGATCTATTAAACCTAGATAAAAATATTCTGTAGAGTTTGCATTATAGTTATAAGCGCTATATGCTATGTATCCATCATTCGATACTTGAAGTGCATCTATTCCACCATTTTGATTATTATATTTACTGTAATCAATACCGATTACTTTTTGCGATACAAATCCATTTTTAAAATTGAAAGAATCTAAAATTATGGATTTATTGAGTGTTCCTCCACATATAACATATTCACCATTCGGGCTCATTGAAATCTGCTGAAAATTAAAGGTAATATTATAACAATATACAAGTTTACCCATATAGAACATATAAAGAGCTGTACCTGTAGTAGTCGGACCTATTACACTTACATTTGTTCCGTTGTTTGAAATTAAGATTGTAGAAATTCCTGAATACATAGAATAATCCACAAAACTATAATCCCAGACAAGGGTTCCATTTATATTAAAAACATAGATCATAGCATTATCCATACCCCAAGAGGCTAATGAAAGAGATCCAAGAGCTACATATTGATTATTAGCAGCAAAATTTACAGATATTATATCATAAAGGGATGTGTTCGTCCATAATAATTGACCGTTTGAATTATATAAAGAAAAAAATTGATTATATGACCATCCCCCTCCATTAGTATTTGATATGCCTATATAATTACCATTTGGTGAAACGCCAACCGAAATTGCTCCTTGATTTGTGCTATAATTAAACACTGATTTTGCCCATTGTACTGTTGGTGTTGCATTCACAAATACGATTATAAATGTTTGATTTCCTAGCGTTATATTTCCATTTTCTGGGTAAAAAGTGTAATTGGAAGTGTTGGGTATGAAATAAGAATAATTGTATAATTCAAGATTAAATGAAACATTAAAACTTATAGAATTATTATAAAAGGTCTGCCCATTACTAGAATTTAAATATACACCCCAATTATTTCCTATAGGCATTCCACTTTCTGCGAAAGTTATATTGATAATATCTAAAAACATTATTAAATTTTACCATAACCTCCCTATTTTAC
>JBMFSK010000031.1:0-13526 GCA_049967595.1 Thermoplasmata archaeon | reverse complement strand
GGTAGCGGAAGATTTATGGGCATCTATTCCTATCCAGTTCATGTGTTTCACCTCTATGGTGAGAATAAGTCTGGGAAATGGGCTAACAATCTACTATCCGCCAGTCAAAGTGGCACTTTGTTGAGTCCGTTAAGCTGCCAACCTTAGATACGAGCTCGAAGCTCAAGAGAATAATCGGCAGCTTCCCAGACTTCATGTTCATATCGTCATATGAACATGGTCAAAAGAACTTTTTCATAGTAGACTATATGGAAAATAGGATTGATAAAAGTAGGGCTGGTGCGGTCCGAATATACGCCTGTGGAGATCGCTACATCGGGCTTGTACGGAATATATCCATACAGGCAGATGTCGGTCTATGAATCAGGAAGCTCCGATGCTTTAGCTGAGGAGTAGCTCACTGAAATAATAATTTAGCGTGTTGTAGATTTTATGTTATACATATTTGAATTCAAGCTTTTACGCTTTTTTAAGTAAAATTTAAGATTTTTAAATTTTGGTATGGAAAAGTTTATTTTTGATCTGTGATTTGAATATATATGCTTGAACTAGAAGAGAAAATAGCGGGAGAGATCGTTCTATCAGAAAATCCTGGTTTAACTTTGAGAAAATGGCGTGAGGAATTTCACATCACTCAGGCAGAGCTCTCAAATTATCTAAAAATTTCTCCATCCGTGATAAGCGATTATGAGATTGGTAGAAGAAAATCTCCTGGCATTTCTACAGTTAAAAAAATAGTAGAGGCTTTAATTTCAATGGACATTTCAAAAGGAAGCAATACTATTAAAAAATTTACAAAAAATTTTGGCAGTGATGCGATAATAGACATTAAAGAATTCTGGACATCAGTACCCTGTAAAGAAGTTACAGAATATATAGAAGGAAAAAATCTCACTGAAAGCATAAACATGGATAAAAAAATTTACGGTTATACAATGGTAAATAGCCTAAAAGCCATTATTGAATTTAATGCATACGATTATCTGAAAATATATGGCTGGAGTAATGAAAGAGCCTTAATATTCACAGGAGTAAAATTTGGGAGATCTCCGATGGTTGCTATAAGGGCACATCCACTTAAGCCAGGAATGGTAGTTTTTGCGAGACCTGAGAACGTGGACCCTCTATCAATAAAACTAGCGGAACTTGAAAATATACCTTTAGTAATCACTTCATTAGATGATAGAACGATAATATCAAGACTTCATCAATTATAGGAATTTCAATGAATTTAAAACATGAACTTTTTAGAATATATATGAATAACCTTGAATCTATCTTTTAAAAATCACATCAATTTCGTTCAATGTCAAGAACATATTCTTTGGCTATTTGCCTTAATATTTTCATTGTTCCTGAACCATACTGCATTGCAATTTTTTTCCTAGTTATTACTTCATCAGGCAAGCCTAACTTTGAACCCAATTTCCTCACAACAGCCTTTTTTTCCTTTTCATAGTTTGGTAGAGAGAGTGAAAATCTTATCATTTCTGTGGATAAAAATGGCATATGCAGAATTTTATTGAATTTTATAGCAATATCCTTTTCCCTGGGCAGAGTGATCGTAATAAGCCTTAGTATGTCCTTTTCCATTAGCTCTGGATTTTTTTCATATTTTTTATAGCCACCAAAAAGTTCATCTGAACCCTGCCCTGTAAAAACATGCTTTTCTTTAACGTTTGATATTCCTATATAATAGGGAATCTCGAATGAGAGATCAACAACCGAGAGATTTTGATAATCTCTCAAAAGTGTCTCCATGGCATTTTTAACATTTGTTTTATCAAGGTAGATTATTTTATGGTTTTTTATTCCATATTTTTCAGCAATTTCAACCGCGTTTTCAATATCCTTGGATCCTTTCGAACCAACTGTATATGCAACAACATCATAAAAATCCATTACCATAGATAGTACAAGGGAACTATCCAGTCCACCAGAAAGAAGAAGACCAACTTTTTTCACATTTAGGCTTGGTATATTGTTTGTAAGCAAATTGTACAGTATTTCTTCATAGCTTATATTGACATCAGACATTTTTCAACACTCCCTTTTATCATTTTCTCTATGTCATTTATATGAACGCGTTCCTGTTTCATGGTATCCCTGTCTCTTACTGTTACAGTATCATTTTCTAGGGATTCATAATCTACAGTTATACAATATGGAACACCTATTTCATCCGCTCTAGCATAGCGTCTTCCTATGGATCCTGAATCATCATAATAAGCTGTTATACCTTTACTTTTTAATGTATCATAAATTTTAATTGCCTTGTTATCCAATCCGTCTTTGGGCATCAGCGGAAAGATCGCAAGCTTGTAAGGTGCAATATGGCTTTTCAATTTTAATACCTTATATCCTGAATCTTCTCGGGTATAAAGACTATTTTCAAGGAGCGAAAAAAATATTCTATCTATACCAAATGATGGTTCTATAACCCATGGAATTATGTCTTCTGTTTTTATTTCTTCTTCGTAATCTTCTATTTTATAGAACCTTTCATCCAATTCTACGTTCTTGTAAACTGGCTTTCTATCTGAATATGGAATATTTTTTAACATTTCATAAACTGCCTTCCATTCCTTTCCATAGAATTTCTTGATCTCATCTTCGATAGGCACGTACCTTTTTTTATTAATTAATTTTGGTCTTTCAAGCTTTTTCTTGAATACAAGCATAACACCGGAATGATCGCTGTGCTGCTTTAGATCATACTGGTTTCTGTCAGCTATTCCTGTTACCTCAATCCAACCAATTGATGTCTCAACTTCACAATCCCAGCAATCCTTAGAATAATGAGCAAGCTCCTCCTGGTAATGCTGTCTGAATCTTATTTTATTTTTGTCAATTCCGATGTTTATCATAAATCTCTGAACGAGACCAATAAAATATGCTATTGGTTGCAATTTTATAATTCCTGTTTTAATAGCTTCGTTAAGAGAAATTTTTTTAATTTCTCCTGTGTTTGATAATAGAAGAACATTGTCGCTCATAATGTTTTCAAAATGACCTGGCCAGAACAGTGACTCAGGGTCAAAAAACACCTCTACCTCTGCCATATTGAATTCCCTTAGTCTTATTAAACCCTGCCTTGGTGCAATTTCATTTCTGAAACCCTTTCCTACCTGAACAATCCCAAATGGAAGACTGTCTCGAAAATATCTTAAATAGGTGAGAAAATTTATAAATATACCCTGGGCTGTTTCAGGTCTTAAATATGCTTTCTTTCCCTTGCCAGGTCCAACTTTTGTTCCAAGCATAAGATTGAATTTTTCAGGTTTAGTCAACTTTCCACCACATTTTTCACATTTCAATCCAAGTTCGTCCATTCTTTGAACCATATATTCATAAGATTTCAGCTCAAAACTAGGATCCTTTGCTTTTATCAGCTCATCGACTCTGTAAGCTTCGCCACAGTTTTCACAATATGTAATATAATCTGTGAAAACTTTTGTATGACCTGATGCATCCAACACTTCCTCAGGTGTAACATTTGGTGAATCTATTGAAGCCATACCTTCCATGTTAATGAAAATATTCTTCCATGAAAAAAGGATGTTCTCTTTTATTAGAACACCTACTGGACCATAGTCATAAAAACCTGATAAACCACCATAAATATCAAATGCTGGCCAAAAAATTCCCCTTCTTTTCGCTAGTTCAATGATATCCTGGTAGCCCATTCCAAATCACTCTTTGAAAACTTCTAATAAATCTGTATCGTAAAGCATGGCTACGAGAGCGTCATAAGAATCTCTAAGTGGTAATTGAGAGAAATTGTTGTCTATCATAATTTTGGCTGCCTTATAAGCGGGTAATTTGTTAAGAGCTGTAATAGGATTCTTTACCATGACATCTGCAACCGGCGATTTAGGTAATTCTAATTTTTCTTCAACATAAAGTATCTTTAAAATGTTTCTCATGCCTTCCCATGTCCAGGAATCTTCATCCTCACCTATTCCCAGCTGACTCGTTGCCTCATTTGTTTCTACCTTTGCATTTTCAAAAATGTCCCTGTCTGTAACTACACCGACTAAATTTGCATCATCGTCTACAACCGGAAAAGCGTTTATTTTTGTAAGAGTGATCATCTTAAACACTACCTTTAAAGGCGTTGATTGGTGAACAAGTATACAGGGGTTTTTCACAAACCTTTCCACTGGGTCCTGAATCTTTTTCTGATAAATGAGTTTCAAATAATCGTATGGTGTAACTATACCCACTACCCTTTTTTTATCATCAATAACAGCAATATGCCTTCTCTTTGTTTTAATAAATATTTCTGCACCTTTATTTATGTTTTCATTAGGTGAAATTATGGGGGCATCCTCTCTCATAATAAGGGCTATTTGATCCTCCTCTGGTTTCTCAAATATATCCCTTCTGGTAATCATTCCAATATACTTTTTATTTTCTTCAATTACAGGTAAGCCTGTTATGTTATTCTTTATCATTAGCTTCAGTGCATCATTTCTTGTTGCAGGAGCCACCAAAACAACCGGATTCTTTGTCATAATATCTGAAATTTTCTCGCTCATTAACATAATCACCTCTTCGAAATACTCAATGTTAATTTTCTGCATATATATTAATTTATTTCTTAAATTAGCAAAAAAAGATTGAAAAATTTATAAAATCATTTTTTTGAAGATTTCTTTTGCATCCTTTGTTTCTTCTTCCGGTGCATCATGGTATGTGATCCACCAAGCATATCCCTTAAACTTGTTTAAAACTTCTTTAGCATCGAGCACGTTTGAAGGGGGCTTGTTCAAGAATTTATCGCCTATTAGCTCATTGTTAGGCCAGTTTGCAGGCATTACACTGTTGTACTTGTCCACCATCTGCAGAGCCTTTATGCTTCTAAGTATTTCACCAATATTTCTTCCTATTTCTAGAGGATAGTACATTATTAATCTAACGATCGAGTTAGGATCTACTATGAACACAGCCCTCACTGTGGAAGTACTGGATTCTGCATGTATCATACCTAATGATCTGGAAACAGTACCCATAGAATCAGCTATGATTGGAAAAGGTAAATCTTTGCCTAGCTTTTCTTTAATCCAATTTATCCATTCTATATGGCTTATGTTTGAGTCAACGCTCAATCCAATAAGTTCAGTTTTCAATTTTTTAAAATCTTCGAATTTGGATGTGAAAGAATAGAATTCCGTTGTGCATACGGGTGTAAAATCTCCTGGATGACTGAAAAGCACAAACCATTTCCCCTTGTATTTACCTGGCAAATCAATTTTTCCTTGTGTAGTCATTACAGACAAATCAGGAAATCTCTCTCCTATTAAGGGCATATTTTGTTCCATATTTTATCACCATGTAAATATTACATTTGTGTATAATAAGTTTTTCTTTTTGTTTAAAATTTTTAAATTATCGTTTAAAAATTAAAACTTTAAGGACAAAATTATTATACTTTTTTTGTATCTTCAAAACATGAACGATGATCTTGACGGAAAAATACTAGAAGAAATAGAAAAAAATCCTGAAAATTCTTTTCAAAATATGGCCAAAAAGCTTGGAATAAGTAAAGGTACGGTAAGAAACAGAATATTGAAAATGAAAGAAAATGGCTTATTGATTGACTATAAGGTAAGAATTAACCACAAAAGTGTTGGAAGAGAAGATGTTTTCGTAGGTTTAGATATTTTACCTGAAGAATTCATTGACGCACTTGAAAAAATAAAAAGTTTTTCTTTTGTTAAGGAATTGTACGCTACCACAGGTGATCATGTTGCAATAGCATACGTGGTAGAAAATTCAAAAAACATTGTTGAATGTATTAAAATGATTGCTGGTGTAAAGGGTGTTAAAAAAACTTACCCTGCTTTTGTTCAAAAAGTACTGAAATAAGTATCAATAACTTTAAATAAATAAATAGTTTAAAGACTCAACAATGGCAGATGACCTATCGTTTAAAGTTGTTAACAAAGGGAAAGATTTTATAGAGCTTGAGGTGGTTAATTCAGATAACACTATACTTAGACCTCTCATTGAGGAATTAAGCAGGGATCCAATGGTACTTGAAACAAAGTACCATATTGAGCACCCAGTGCTCGATAATCCAAAAATATACATAAAGGTTAAGGAAGGAAAACCACAAGCAGCGGTAAAAAGGGCTCTGAAAAAGATTGAAAAGGTATTCGAGGACTTGGAAGCGGAAGCGATAAAGCAGCTAGGGAGTTGAATGTTTAACCAATTCAACATTTGGCGGTTTAACAAAGGTAATTTTCCTAAGTTCTTTTGGAACTAACATATTTATCTTTATTGGGGAAAATGGCTCCTTTTGTTCCATTACTATCTTTCCAGAGTTTTCTAGGAACAACAGTGATATCAACACTTTGATCGAATCCTCTTTTGTTCCATCTTCAATCTGTTTTTTATAAAACTCATCTTCCATTTCGCACATTCTAGACCATATTTCCTGTATATCATCCTCAATGCTCTCTTGATGAAGCCTTTCTTTTATCAAAATTCTATATTTTTCCTCAAGTATCTTTTTCTCCCTATTTTCCTTTATCCTTGATTCTGAATCTTTTATTGCGTCCTTTAATGCATTTATTAACTCAGATAGTGTAACTGGCCTTTTTTCAACTCTTCTTACAGGCTCTTGTAATGGGTTAGAGTTTATTATTGCGTCCGTTATGTCGTAATCTCCTATAGGTTCCGACCCGTCTTCATAGGGATCCCAGAGATCGTAAAAATCATCATTTTTCGTAGTATAAAAGCTCAATATTTTTTCACTCTTTTTGAAAAGTATTTCCCATGCCATTAATATTAACTTTCCTGCTGTTATAAAATCGAATATGTTTTCATCCTTAATTTTTTTGAGATACATTTGTGTAAATTTTACAAGATCTATATCCATAGGGTTAAAATTCTCATCAAGGACTAGCTGAAAAGCTACTGCAATGGCCTTCAATTTTGAATCGCTTATGGAAAGGTACAGATTTGTTTTTTCGTCTTTGAGCATTTCAAGATAATATGTTATTTGATCCTGATTTAGGTCCGTTTTCATTATATCTTTCAGAATTTCACTGTCCAATTGCATTCACCTCTTCACCGTACGTTTCTTCATAAACCTTGGAAATACCATCTGGCATTATTGTCACACCAAGGATGTTGTCTGAATATTTTAGAACAGCCCTTCTTAGAGAGACAACAATAAACTGGGCCTTGCTTGAATTTTCCTTTAATATTCTTGCTACATTTTCTGCATTGTACCCATCTAGAAACATATCGGATTCATCGAATAAATAGAATGGGGAAGGATCATATTGCTGAATTGCTAGAATGAATGTTAAAGCTGTTAAGCTTTTCTCTCCACCGCTCAAAGCCTCTAACCTGATCATCTTCTTACCCTTCGGTCTTGCTTTTATTACCAAACCTCCTTCAAAAGGATTTATTTCATTTTCCAGGTACATTACGGCTTCTCCACCATTCGTTATTTCAGAATATATTTTTGAAAAATTCTCCTTTATAGCGGTATAAACTGAAAGCAGACCTTCCTTTTTCTTTTCATTAAGTTCATTCATCAGTCTAATTAGATTGTTTTTTTCTTCCGACAGGTTTGAATAATTTGATTTTAAGTCTTGAAGCCTGCTGTTTTCTGAATCATATTCTTCTATACTTTTCATGTTTATAGGCTCCATGGACTTCATTGTTGATTCACAGTATTCAATTGTTTTTTTCAGTTCCATAATTCCTGGAACAGGTTCACCTATAGAAATTCCATATGAATCAAATTCCTTTTGCGATTCCTCGAGTTCGCCTCTTTTATCGTTTATCCTTGATTTTAAAGTAATTATGAAATCGTCCTTTCTGTTTATTTCCTCATTTATTTTTTGAATTGCCATGTCGAGGTTGGAAATTTCATCCTGTATTTTCTCCCTTTCTTCCCATTTCTTTTTAATGCTCTCCTCTATTGAGGCATTGATCTCCTGAAATTTTCTGAGCTTAATCTCATTTTCATCTATTTCCTTTTTAATGTTTTGAATCTCCCTTATTTTTTGGTCTTTTTCATTGCTCAACTTTGCAATATTTTTATCATTTTCATTTATTGTTTTAGACAAATCTTCTACCTCGTGCTCTAAATCTTTAAGGAGAAGGGTAAATGTTGAGAAATTGTGATCAAGATTTTCAATATCATTTTTTGTTGATCTTATACTTTCTTGCAATTCATTTGGTGCAAATTCCTCCAACTTTATTTTCATTGAATTTATATCCTTCTCAATAAATTCAGCCTTTTCAGATAATTCCTTGATTTCGTTTTCGTAAATCTTTATTTTTTCTTCTATATACTTTTTCTCAGAAAGTTTCTTTTCCAATGCAATTTTCACCTTTCCAAGCTTTTCCTTGTTTTCGCTTATTGTTTTCACATAAATTGAGACATCTTCAATCCTGTTTTTAGAAAGGTCCTGAAGCTCTTTGCTCACCTGATCCAAACGCTTCAGAACTTCTTTGTATTCATTTTCTACGTTTTCTCTCTCAAAATTAGAATTTCTGAGATCCCTAGATACATTCTCTATTTCACTCAGAGTGGCAGATTTTTCACTTCTTTGTACCAAGCCACCAGTAATAGCGCCACTTGCTTCAATGAGCTGCCCGTCCCTCGTTACAAGCCTCACTCCTCCCATCAATTTCCGGGCTGTGTTTAAATCCTCAACAGCGACAGTATCACTGAATACATACCAAAGTGGCCCTTCAATGGCTTTGTCAAATTTTATTAAATCTAAAATAAGGCCTACAGCCTTCTGATCCTTTATTGCTAAAAGTGCCTTGCCTCTGGGTCTTCCAGGGGACATTTTATTTATAGGTAAGAATGTTGCAGTTCCCTTCCTATTCTGTTTCAGATAGTCTATGCAAAAGGCTGCTACATCATCTGTATCTACCACTAAAGATTCGAGCCTATTCCCCCCTGCTATATCAACTGCTAGAGCGAGGTCATTAGGCACTTGAATCAGCTCTCTTACTGTGCCTTTTATTCCCTTAATTATGCCCTTGTCCCTCGCTTCTAGAAGTGCGTTCACACTTTCCATAGACTTATTAAGTTCCACTTTCGCCTTTGATTTTTCATAAATTCTTGTTAGTGAAAGTATTTTTGCATCCAATTTCTGTAAATTTTCTCTTAACGATACTTCTTTATTTTTCAGAGTGTAATATAAATCCTGTAGGTCCTTGTTCCTCTTTTTTATATCTTCTTCCTTATCCTTTACTGAATCCATTCTCCATTCAGAATCTTTTATATTCAATTCCAAGTTTTTTATTTCTTCTTCCTGTGCTGCTATAGATTCTAGAATGTTGTTATAATTCCCCCTATGGGAATTCAATTCTGCAGTTTTTCTTGCAAGTAATTCCTTTATTTCAGAAAAATCTTTATGCCTTTTATTCAAAGTTTCCTGAATCCCTTTTACTTCATTAGAAGAATTTGCAATCTTATCTTCCAATTTTTTTAATTCAGATTTTTTCTCTATTAACTTCTTTTCTGAATCTGATTTCTTTTGCTCAATTTCCTTCAATTTAAAATTCTTTTCTTCAAGTTCTTTTTTTAAAGATTTCTTTTGTGATTCCAATAATTTCAATTCCTCATTTATTTCGTCCACCCTTGCCTGAAAATCCTCTATTCGCATTTTGTATTTTCCTAAGATTAATCTCAAATCATCAATCTGGGCTTTTACCTTAAGCTGTTCATCCCCACCACCTTTAGAAATTTCATTGCTTATTTTTTCCATTACTTCCTTTTTTGATTGAAGATCAGTTTCATTCTTTTTTAATTCGCTCTTGAAATTTTCAATTTCTTTTGTGAGCCTATTAATTTCTTCAATATCGCCATCTATCTCGCCTTTTAATTGCTTTATTTTTTTGTATTCCATAGTTGCCCTGGACCTTGTAAGCTCATTTTTTAATTCCAGGTATCTCAAAGCTGTTTTCCTGTCATTCTCTAATGAAAATAATCTAGTTTCTATCTCTTTGATCAAGACCTCTATTTTTGCCATGTTGTCTTCCGTTTCTTGCTTTTTTCTTTCAGCATCTGAAATCTGTTCATCATACTTTGTTATTCCAGATATTTCCTCTAGAATTCTTCTTCTTTCCAGAGGCGACATTTCTACTATTCTGGTTATGTCACCTTGCTGAACTATGTTGTAACCATCAGCAAAAATTTTTGCCCTTGAAAGAAGTGAGGTAAAATCCTGCAACTTCGCTTTGTCATCATTAATGTAAAAATAACTGTTGTAATCCTCCTGATCGTTTGATCTTTTAATTATCCTGGTGAAATTAACTTCATCAGAATCTATAGGAATTTCTCTATCCGAATTATCAAAAATTAATGATACCTTGCAATAATCTGCTGGTTTTCTATCCTTTCCTCCATTAAAAATCAAGTCTGTAAGACGTTGAGCCCTAAGCACTTTAGAGCTTTTTGGACCTAGCACAAAAAGAATTGCATCTGAAATATTACTTTTACCTGAACCGTTAGGACCACTTACACCTGTAAATCCCTTTTTAAACTCTATAACAGTTCTCTTTCCAAAACTTTTGAAATTTTCCATATCTAACTTTTTCAGGTACATAAGATCACCGTGTCATATTCATGTCAGCTATTTATATGATATACATATGCCGTTATATAAACTTATCGTCATATATACCGTTAATTAAATAGCCTTACCATTAACAAAGAAATTAAATATCAATAATCAATGCAAAAATTATGGTAAAACAAGAGGATGTTATCGAAGCACTGAAAACCGTAATAGATCCTGAAATTGGCCTGGACGTAATTAACCTTGGTTTGGTATACGAGATAAAATTAAACGGTGATAATATTTATGTAAAGATGACAATGACCACTCCGGGATGCCCATTAACTGCCTGGATCCTTGCAGATGCGGAAAACAGATTAAAACAAATACCTGGTGTAAATGATGTGCAGATAGAACTTGTTTGGGATCCTCCATGGTCTGTGGACAGGATAAGCGAGGAGGCAAGAAAATTGCTCGGCTTATAAATTTTATATGTCAAACAATACCCTTAACTTACCTGATGAATCTACATTCAGCATGTAATATGTAACTGCTTTTACAACTAGATAGGATCCGTGCTTTTTTCTGTTATACTTTTCTCCATTCAAAATGGCGTTCAGCTCAAGATTTTTAATTTTTACTTTTACCGATTTTGGAACATACTGCTCAGCATCAAAAAGATAAAGAATCTCAGAAAGAAATTTTACTAGAAGTGAATCAAGTGAATCAGATTTCACTATAATTTTTTTATTTTTGAATTCTTCAACACTTTCCAAATTAACGGATAATGATATCATAGCTATAGCTGCCTCTTCAAATGCCCTTTCAATATTTTCGCTCTCTACCTCTATACCTATATCTGCAGTATGTTCAAAAATTCTATACATGTTTAGCGGGCGCAGGGGGATTTGGACCCCCGACCTACAGCTTAGGAGGCTGCCGCCCTATCCATGCTAGGCCATGCGCCCTTTTGCTTAGAATATGTTAATTTGTTATTTAATTTTTTATCTGAAGAATGCAATTACTGTTACTATTACTGATACCATTATTAAAATCCATGTTATCCACAAGATGTAATTGGTTATTCCTGAATTTCTATAATGTCCTAGAATATTTTTGTTTGATGAAAGTTTGATAAGAAAATACAATGGTATTGGCAATAAAATCGTGTTCAAAACCATTGCATTTATCATGAGATTTATAAGGTCAGGAAAGAAGATTGTAAATATTGCTGATGGAATTACCTCTAGAAAATAAAATGTATAGAATACTTTTGCCTGGAAAAATTTATAATTTAAACTGCTTGGAAGGTCGAAATAATCGGCAATGGACCAGGATGAAGAAAGGGATATTACAACACCTGAAAGAATTCCTGCACCTAAAATACCTATACCAAAAATGTACGGAGATACTGTTCCAGCATATGGGGCGAATACTTTAGAAAGATTTAAAATACCAATATCCCCAAATATTTTCCCATAAAACATTGATGCGGATGTGAACATTATAGCTACCATTAGCGCTTCACTGATAATTGCACCAAACAAGGATTCTTTTCTTTCATTTTTAATATCTTTTATTTCCAAGTTTTTATCAACAACAGCACTCTCATGGTAAAATATCATCCAGGGCATAATTACTGCTCCTATATTTGCAAGAACCAGCTCTACATAACTAAAATTTAAAAAATTGGGTGAATAAATTATAGTTTTAAGAACTTCAATAGAAGGTCTACTTACTATTGCGGATATGAAGAAAGTAAAAAGAAGAAGTGTAATATAGAGGAGTATATTTTCCACTTTTTTATAGCTTCCACGAATGACAATAAATGTATGGAATATTACTGCAATTGTAATTGATATGGGTATAGGAATTCCAAAGATTAATCCTGCTACACCTATACCTGCAAACTCACCAACAAAAGCTATCAAATTTATTATTACCATTGCTCCTATTGAAAGAAATGTGAGAGGCTTTCCAAAATTTTCCTTTATAAGTAAACCAAAACCTTTTTTTGTAACCATTCCTAGCCTTGCGGCACTTTCCTGAACAAAATAAAGAGGTATTATTAAGAGTAAAAGAAGCCATGTAAGGCTTAAACCATAATTTGAACCTGAAATTAATGCGGTAAAAACGCTTGGCGCATCAACATCAGCAATCATTACAATCCAGCCTGGACCTAGGACAGAAAGTAACTTTAAAATTCGATTTCTCATTCTTTCACCCTTATTATCATTAAGTCCTCCTTGTCAAGAATGAATTTTCCTCTATGTGTAATTATTACCGCACCCTTTTCATTTTTTTCTAATATCTTAATTTTTTCATCAGGAAGTATACCGAATGTTTTGTATTTTAATAAAATATCTGATTCTTCATAAGTAATCCTGCTCACTTTATAATTAACATTTGTTAAAGCTTCAGATAGCCTTACATCTTTTATTTTTTCATCATCAACAAAAGGATTTCCATGTGGACAGTATTTCAAATTTTTCAATTTTTTTAAAACGTATTTTTCAAGCTGGCCATTTATCGCATGTTCAATATCAGAAGAGAGTAAATGGCATTTCTCCCAGGGAACATTTAAAACATAGTAAAGAAATGCTTCGGCAATTCTATGTTTTCTTGTAACTTCCTTTGCAGCTTCTTTGCCTGTTAAAGATAAAACTATTCCTTTGTAAGGGATTCTTTCAACTAATCCCATTTTTTCGAACCTTTTTATCTCATCATTAATTGCACCTGGAGAAAAATTTAATATTTTTGATAATTCTTTTAACCTTGTAATACCAAAACTTTCCTCTAGCTCAAATATTTTTATAATGTAATCCTCCTGTTCTCTTGTCAAATTAATGCTTACCATAAATAAGTTTAATGCTAACATTAATTTAAATATTTCTATTCCATCAAAAAGTTATTATCATGTTTATTTATACTATTGATAATATCTAAAAACATTATTAAATTTTACCATAACCTCCCTATTTTACA
>JBMFSK010000030.1:0-14120 GCA_049967595.1 Thermoplasmata archaeon | reverse complement strand
TATGACACCTGCAAAATCTATAAAAAATAAATTTTTCCACTTAGTTAACAATCTTCAATTTTTTACAAAAGTTATTCACACCTAAGAAAAAGACAAGGGATTAGATTCGTTTTTTTATTTTCTGTGCGAAAATCCATATACAGCTATGAAGAATACTGCAAAGAATAGAATTAAGTATAAGTCTGAAATCTCCACGAATGCCTCAAGCACCCAGAATAACGCAAAAGATAATAGTAGAGCCGATACAGCCACTTTCATATTCGCTTGTTTTATCTTTCTTATCTGGGTTTTAAGCAGTAATGTAGCTATAGCAACTACGATTAAACCTACTACTAAACCAAAAAATGTAGATTCATAATTTATTGGTAATAAGGCAATTAGAACAATTGCTGCTTCGAAAGCCTCTATAGCTCCTACTGAAAAACCAGTGTAAAAGAGACCCTTTTCAACATTTTCCTCAACGCCATTATCGCCTCTTCTTGATCTTAATACAGATCTTCTTGCACTTCTTACCAACCTCAATCCGAAATATAGTAAAAGAAATCCTGCAACCAACCTTACTAATAAAATTGGTAAAAGTGATATTTCTTTTCCAACAATGAATGTGATTATAAGAACAATAGCTATCCCAAAGCTAACATAAAGAAATGCCTTGGAACCACCCTCAGCATACAGGGCAAGACCAACAGCAGATGCTTCAGATATTTCTAGGAGTGTTATTCCCATTGCTGCTAAGAATACAACTATATCAAACATTATTTCTTACATTATTTTTTTGTATTTAATAATACCGTTTTTGCTTAAAACATCATTCGATTGAAGGTCAGAGCTTTCACACTCAAGTTTTTGTAAATTTAGTAGAAAAATTTAAGATATTTATCATGTTATTACGGTATATATTAATGTTAAACAAAAAATTTAAAAAAACCAACATTCGAAACCTGGTTATTATTGTTTTAATAACTTTAGTGGCAGTTTTTTTAAGATCAATACCATCTTTTAGGTATGCAATTTGGGGCGTTGATTTTGGCATTTATTATGATTTAACAACCGCTTTTGTAAACCTCGGCCAGATATTTAAAACGCTTCCTTCAATTTGGGGTAGTTCTGGCTATGGTGATTTCCCTATGTTTTACTGGACTATGATTTTTTTGCACGACATAACGGGTATTAGTGTACAGAATTTACTCTTACACTTTACACCTATTTTTGCAGGTTTTACTGTACCAATAATATATTTAATAGCTAAGAAATTAACAGATTCTGATTTAATAGGCATATTTTCAGCATTATTTTTAGCAATAAATCCATTGGAAGTATTTGAGACTTCAATGGTAGGATTGCTTGTTTTTGGTCATGTGTTTTTATTGCTTTCAATGTTATTATTTATCTATGCCAGGGACAATCCAAAATACTATTTCCCTTTAGCAGTTTCTTCCTTAGCACTTATACTTTCACATCATTTAACGACCTATATGTACACAATCTCTATAATAGGAATAATATACTTTACAAAAATGATGTATCCGGACTATAAAAGTTATAAATATGAGGTTATCTATCTTATTGCATTTACTTCATCAACATTTTTCTTCTGGCTAACATTCGTTTCTTCTATGTATGGATTCATTACACAGGCCTTTTTAGGCTTTATTCCTTGGTATACTGTAATATTAATATTTTATATTTTGCTTTTATCGTTGCTTTTCACTTCTAGATACTTTAGAAAATACTTCATAAATTTTTTGAAAACAAACAAATTTGATTTTAAAAGCATCTATTATTTTATGATTACTATTTTCGTTTCCATAAGCATATTAGTTCTTTTAATTACAATAGGAATAAATGGCATCAAAATTTCTTTGGAAGGTATGTTATTATCATTACCTTTCATTTTAACTTTGGGTTTTGTAGGAACTGGTATAAGAGATGCAAAACGCTTTAGCAAGATAGAAATAATTTTAGGAGGATGGACGTTCTTTCTAACATTGTCAATGATCTTTTCACTTATCACATGGAACGGTGTTTTAATTCCTTATAGATATCTAGAATATTTGTTTGAACCATTCTCAATTTTTGCCGGAATAGGTTTGTATTCTTTCTATAGCTCGATAAAAGAATATTCATCTAAATTTAAAGAAAAGGAAGTAATCTATTTTTACCCTCAGATACACAATAATTATGGTGGAACCATTATTGGGACTGAAAACAGACTTATTGCTCATACTGTAGTTAATGCTCAAAATAGTGCAGCGGGAATTTATGTCAAAAAAACAAAAGGGCACAGGAATTTACGTTCCTTGTTTATTACTATATTGATTTTAACTATTCTTGTATCAATTGTCACTGCTTATCCTTTAATTAATCAGGTAAGTGAAACATCACAGAATTATGTTACCCCAACCATGATGGGAGGTATTCAGTGGCTGGAAAAAAATGGAAATAAAAGTTATTCTGTTGCAACAGATGCGGTGGATGGACTTTATATTGAAGCTTTAGGATTCAACACTACTTTTGAGTATACATACCAACTATGGAATTCAACCAACTGGACTAATGCACTATTTGAATTGGAAGGTCTGAACGGCACGTATCCTGAAATCGGATATGTTCTAATAAATTCAAACATGTTAAATAACGGTGTTTATGGATTTGAATTGGTATCGCATCCATCTTATGACCCTCCTATTCTGATCTCAAATTTATCCTTTGAAAAATTTTTTAAAGAACCTTTCACTAAAGTATATTATAATTCTACGGCAGATGGATCACAATGGGTTTATGTTTTTATGGTTAACTGGACATATATCAACAATTATGAATCTACAGAAAAAGTTTAAAATTTTAATTGCATATGGTGAACGAGTGAATTACCATGAATGAAGGTGAAGAAAAACTTTATTGGGCAGAAAGTAGGATGGGCATTATATCAAAAATAAGAAAAAGGTTTAATGAAGAAAAACCATTCAAGGGTAAAAAAATTGGAATGGCTTTACATCTTGAAGCAAAAACGGGTGTACTTGCAAGAACTCTCAAAGAAGGCGGTGGAATTGTATATATTACATCATGTAACCCGCTGACAACGGACGATGATGTTGCAAGAACATTGTCCGAGGAGATGAATGTTTATGCGAAAAGAGGGCAAACAAAAGATGAATATTATGAAAGCCTAAACAAGGTTTTAGATGGCAATCCAGATATCATTATAGATGATGGCGGAGATCTCACAACCTTGCTGCATAAAGAGAGAAATCTAAAAATTCTTGGTGGGAATGAAGAAACTACCACAGGTGTACAAAGACTAAAAATAATGGAAAGGGAAGGCATTTTAAAATTTCCAATGTTTGATGTGAATGATGCTGAAATGAAGCATCTTTTCGACAATAGATATGGTACTGGACAGAGTACTCTAGATGGACTAATGAGCACAACAAACATACTCGTTGCTGGCAAAAATGTTGTTGTTGCAGGGTACGGATGGTGCGGAAAAGGTATTGCAATGAGAATGAAAGGGATGGGTGCAAGAGTTACTGTTACTGAAATAGATTCAATAAAAGCGGTTGAAGCTTATATGGATGGTTTTTATGTGAAAAAAATGGAGGATGCAATAAAGGATGCGGACATGGTAATAACAGCAACAGGAATGACTGACGTAGTTAGAGAGGAACATTTTAAAATTGCAAAGGACAAGTGTATTTTTGCAAATGCAGGACATTTTGATGTGGAAATAAACAAAGAACATTTAATGTCAATTTCTAAGGAAAAAAGAACCGTAAGAAAATATGTTGATGAATATATTTTTGGAAATGGTAAAAAACTCTATCTCTTAGGTGAAGGAAGGTTGATTAACCTAGTAGGTGGCCAAGGCCATCCTGTCGAGATCATGGATTTATCATTTTCAATCCAGGCTTTAACAGCTGAATTCATAATTAAGAACCATAAGAAACTCGAGAAAAAGGTGTATCCTGTGCCTAGGGATATAGATGTTCAGGTATCCAATATTTCAAGGGAAATTTTTAGTATAGATATCGATGTATTGAATGAAAAACAGAAGAGATATATGGAATCCTGGAACTTCGGTACATAAAAAGGTGCAAATATGAAATTTCTTGTACTTTCGGATCTTCACTCTAGAGTGACTCACCATTTCATAGATGAAATCATAGAAAACAATGATATAGATGCAGCAATACTCCTTGGTGATTTAACAAATTTTGGACCGCCAGAACTTGTTCTAGATATTGTTACAGAAAAATTACCTATTTTTGCTATACCAGGAAATTGTGACCCGCCAGAAGTTCTTAATTATATTTCAAGGTCTGGTATGGTAAACATGCATAAAAATTCTTACAAATTAAAAAATGTTTATCTTGTAGGACTAGGGGGTTCAGATTTCGATTTCATAAATATGGGTATAGGCTATTCCGATGAGGAAGCGTACAAATTCCTTAAAGAAAACTTGAAAGATGATTCAGTTCTGATGCTTCATCAACCCCCATATGGAATTCTTGATACTGTCAAGAATGGTCATGCGGGAAACAGGGGAATTAAGAAAGCGATTGATGAAAAAAGCCCTAAAGTGGTTATGTGTGGTCATGTCCATGAGGAAAGAGGAATACTCGAACAGAACGGCACATTGTTTTTTAATCCTGGTCCCACAAAGGATGGATATTATGCTATATTCAATTATGATGATATGAAAGTTGATCTTTTGAAAAGATAGATAACTATCTTTTTTCAATATCTTCTCCACCAGAATATGTCAACTGTATGTTTAAATAAATTTCTTCCATACCCTTCAATTCTTTAGATGAACAGAACACTGGGGCACTGGAATATCCTATGGTTTGAAGTGATTTAAGAACCTCAAGTAAATATATATTGTTCATTTTTGGCTTCTCATTTCTAAGGTCTTCGTATAATAATTCAGGATCTGTAGACCATTTTCTAAGTTTTGATAAATCAGAATCGCTGACAAGATCTATTTTATTTATCAAGTTGATAAAAGGTATGTAAAACCTAAAAAATACACTGGCAGAAAGAGTAAGAAGTGATACATAACCTGCAGGGGATATCGCCACCATTGGATCCATTAAAAATGCTATATAGCCTCTACCTTCTGAAATCTGGTCCATTATGAATTCACTGGAAGTCCTGAAAGCAAAAAGCTCAAGCTGTCCTGGTGTGTCAACCAATACATAGTCAGTTTCGAATTCTTCTATTTCTTTTTTTAGATCATCAATCTGGTTTGCAACTAAATCAGCCGCTAAAATTTGTGCACCATTAGGCCCTAAACTGTAATCTTGCATAATTTCCTGAAGTTGAATGTAATCTCTAATGTCAATATCCGGTTCATATGGCAGAAATTCTGCACCTGGATCAAGATTTACTGTAATAGCATCATAGCTGTTGCGCTTCATCCACTCTTGAAATGATCCTGTAAAAGTGGATTTACCAGATCCAGCAGGGCCGACTACAAATACTGTAGAATTCATATATAGTCCTCCAGTTTCTTTTCATTTTTATTTTCTTTAAGTTCTATTGTTTTTTTATCATTTTTAATTTCCTTTGAAAACATAGTCTTGATCGCCTCCTCAGCAAACAATAACCTTTGTCTTGTATAATTATTTATTTTAAACTCCTCTGAAACTTTTTTTGAAAGGTTCAGATATTTTGTTATATTTCCCTCTGATGTTGTAAGTACAAGGTTTGCACCACATTCACATTTTCCACTTAAAGGCATTCTCCTGTATTTTCTTCCACATTTAGTACATCTGAACTCCTGCGTCCCATACTTCCTCATATTTCCCATTATGTCCGGAATAAAATGGTGGGATACAATCCTATTGGCAACATCTGTTTCATCTACCGCCCTAAGTTTTTTCGCTAAAAATAATTGTGCCTCAGTCTTTTCATCCATCTGTTTAAGCGTTTTATAAGCACTCTCCTTGACGCTTATATTAATATCACGGGTGTCATTGGTAAAACCGTAATCTGTAAGTTCATTTTCCTTTCCTAGCCTATTCTTTATTGTTTCCATAATATTAGAAACATCTGATGACTTGAATTTTTTCATAGCTGCATTGTAAAATTCTAAAGGGTAATCCCACAATATATCAACATTAAGAGCCTCTTTATCAATTTCCCTAGGGTCCACTTTCAAAGAGAGAAATAATGGAGCATCCATCAGACTGCCCCTTGAAGATGGCAAATAATGTCTGGAGAAGTTAATCAAAGCATCTAGAATTAACATTATGCTATCTTCATCCCCATCACAATTTCTTCTCTTTGCTGCATGAAAAAATGGATGAGCAAAGCAAGCCGATAGATCTGTGAAACCAATAATTCTTCCAAGAACTGCACCAGAAGTGTGCGGGGATAATCCCATAACAAGCTGACCTATCAAATCCTGATCTTTTTCAATATTATAGAAACTTTCAAGATGATAGAATTTCACTAGCAAATCATCCACAAATTTTGAGACTTTAATTAAATAATCGGCTCCATTTCTTGAAATTATTATATCCTGTGGCATTATCTGACATATCTGCTCATCACTTAAAACAGGATTTCCATTAATGTCATGATCGTAGCCAAGTTCCCTTGCCTTTTCTGGTGTAAGACCTATCTCCCTTATCCTAAAATGTGTTATTGCAAGATTGCTCATATCAAATCTCGCTGTACCATCCTTGTAAACCCAGACATTATTAATCGCTCTCAAAATACCTTTTTCTAAAGGTTCTGGAAGCAACTCCTTTGAAATCAAGCCTTTTACGCCTTTTACATTAAAATCCTCATTAGGAATAGAACCTAGATTTTCAATAGCCTCTTTCCATAATTTTCCGATTGAAAGTTCCATTTCCTGCCCTTTATCAGAATAATTAGTTCTTGATCCACACTTTTCACATCTTGTTTTGTATGTTTTTCTACCACATTTTGGGCACACTCTAAGGCCCAGTGTTACATTCACTTTAGAATTTTCATCATCTATAAGTGTTGTAATTGATCTTCTGTTACCTGTCGTTTCGCCTATTGGAAATAGTACATTTACAGGTGGTTTCATCTTTCTTTCTGCAGCCTTTTCTGGCCTGCCCATCCTAGCACCCACTCTTGTAGGAGATCTTGGCATTACCTTGATGCCTGAAAGCTTTTCAACCATGTCTATTGAATCAATTGCATATTCAGGCATTGGATTTTTCTCTACGATTTTTTCACCTTTTATTTCAAGCCCAAGCATGACTGGCAATGCTCTAGAATGCTTTTCAACTATATATTCATCCCTTTCCAGATGAAGAACACCTAGTTCACACAATATTTCCTTTACTTCAGAATCTTTTTTTATGAACAATCTTTTATTAACATAAGATGATTTCTTTAAAAGATGATCCCTCAGTTTTTTAATTTCTCCTGTTTTTAGATCATGGAAAAATAAATTAAATTCTGGATGCAATGGTAAATCGTATTTTTTTGATAAATTGTAGTAATAATAAAAATCTGTGCTTTCTGTAATATCTAAATTTTTTGATTTGACTATCTTTTCCCACCAATCCTTAGTGAATGCGCCTGGTCTAAGAGGATAATTGTTTTCAAGAAATTCTCCAAAGGGTATTAGTATCTCCCCGTTATCATAAATTTTTACTACACTTTCTTTTATTTTTAATCCCTCTTCCATAGTGTTTGCTTGTACCAGATCTCCATTTTTTAATAGAACAATTGGTCCTTCAATGGATTCACAAGCAGTCATTCCTGCTGCTTTACCCGGAAATTCTAACTTCAACTGTGTACCGCTTGCAATAAAATTATCCATCAATACCATTGTTGCAGGATTTATGGACACTGTTGCAAGTCCTCCAGTTCTACATCTGCCGTACCTTAAACGAAAACCACCTTTTCTTTCTGAATGCGAAAATACTGGTCTGCCAGCCACAATATCTTCTATAAACTTTTCAGAGTTCTTGCTCTCGTCTTCTTTTTTTTCATCTTTGATAAGCGAATTTATGAAATCCCATCCATCTATTTTCATTCTATCTACGATTCCTTTAATTTTTCTTGCTTTTTGTATCAACCCCTCTGCAACAACCAGACACATACCTCCACGTACCCTGTTAGTCTCGACCTCCGGTAGATCCCTAAAACCTGAGACCTCATCATCAAGTGTTCCCTCACCATCTATACAAACGGGACAATTTTTTATAGTTGCCTCAATCTCCTTTGGTGATGGATTATATTGAAGATGTTCTACATTCTTGTAAATCTGTATTTCTTCTTTGTATCTTTCTACTAGATTATCTGAAGGCTTGAACTTCCCAATACCAAGATCACGTCTAACTATATCACCTATCAAAACACTCAATGCCTGACCTGTCCCTCCTGCACCCCTTATAGGACCGGAATAGTATATGGCAAGATATTCTGTTCCATCGGCATTATTTTTTATGTCAATTTTTGAAATTCCTTCCAATGGTGCCACTAAAATGCCTTCAGTTAATATTGCCAAACCAACCCTGATGGATATGTCAAGAGCCTTCCTTTTGTCATCTGAAAGTCTTTTGGCAATTTCCCTTGCAGTGATTATGCTCACTGTCTCCCTGTCGTATTTTGCCGAGAATTCCCTGATAATTTCTGCCACACCTTTAAAACCGATTAATTGTTCAACCCTTGATGCAAGGTCTTCAGCTTTTGGTATCTCAATAAAATCCTCAGGATCCAATCCTCTGGACCTTGCCATCTCTGCAACTTTGTAAAGCTTATCCGCTTCACTTTTTAACATGTTAAAATATTCATCAGGTTTCATTGAATCTGTATTACATTACTAAGATTAAACCATTTTCATTTCATTAGTTCAGATATCAAAAGTTTATCTGATAGCGATGCTTTGACAGTGAATTTCTTAGTTATATATGCACTTAGAACATCTAATTTTTTATTGAGTATTTCGTGAAAAATTTCTGTAGAAATGTTTACGGTAATGTCAGGTTTTTCCATTTTTTCTTTATACTCTAATACCTGAGCTTCTTTTAAAATAAAACTATAGCTGCCATCATCTGAAAAATTTATTAGAATTTTTCTCTCAAGACCCTCAAGGTTACGCTTCAACTTTTCATTCTCTTTTGCCCTTTTATTAAATTTTTCAATTAATTCATACAGTTCCCTCATTTTTATCACCTTTTGAATAGTTGTCTAACGTATATAAATTTTTTAATGTAGCCCAGGATCTTCTTACATAAGGGGGCAATTTTCCGTTCTTTCTGTAAAAATCTTTTAAAAATTTTATGGTCTTCGGATCTGAAGGGTATCCAGATCCAAAATCACCCAATATTTTTTTAATTTTTTCAATTTCTCTGTCCCTAGTTACTTTAGCAATTATAGAGGCTGCTGACACAGCAGGGTAATCTCTGTCTGCCTTATGTTTTGAGACTATTTTAATATTCCTACTAACATATTTTAATATAGTTTCAGCAAAACGTTCTTCGTTTACATCTGCAGCATCGACTATAAAGTAATATTGATCTAAAGAATCAATCACCTTTGCAAAATAAATGGCTTCAATTTCATTGAGTGTTAAGGATGTTCTTAAACTATCTATCTGTTCCGGCATTATCATTTCTATCTTATAAGAATGTGCGACACCTATTATTTTATCAAAAAGTTTTTCCCTTTTTGACGGACTTAGTAACTTTGAATCTTTTACCCCTAGATTCCTCAAATTGTCCTCATTACCGCATAAACCGCATAAAACCAGTGGACCGAAAACAGGGCCACGCCCTGCTTCATCTACTCCACAGACAATCATTTAGAGGATTTATCTTTAATTGCACTTTCTAAATCCTGCAAAACATAGCTAATTACAATATCCGCCCTAGGATATATTTCTTCTTCCAAAAGCTGATCTCCATAAAATTCTTTTAATGTTGAAATTACGGATTCTTCAATAACTTCCTCCGGATCTAAACCACCATTTAAATTTTGCATGCTAGTATCCATCAGCTTGTCCATAAACTTATCGGTTACAGTAAATTCTTCTTCCTTTTCTTGAAAAATACCATGTTTTTCCATATCTAATATGAATGCAACTGTAAACTCCCCCAAAGTCTCTTCCAAAAATTCCAAGTATTCTGACTGCTCATCTTGTTCATTTTTTCCCTTCGTTTGCTTTTTATTTGCCATGAATAGTAAAACATTTTTCCATATAAAATGTTTATGCATTCACATATTTTTTTATATTATTTAAAATGCCAATCAAATCCTCATTTCGAATTTTTCCTGTATTAACGTTTCTTGGACTAGGATGATAAGAACAGTATATCCTTTTTCCATCTATATCATAATAATATCCATGGATAAATTCCATTTTTTTCACATCAATACCTTTCTTTTTCAAATATTTTTTCAAAGATTCGAATGCAATTCTCCCAAGAACAAGTATTGCTTTTAGATTTTTCATTGTATCAATTTCATACTCCAAAAATTGGCTGCAGTTTTCTATTTCATTTTTGTTTGGTTTATCATTTGGGGGAACACATTTTAATATAGCCGTAATGTATGTATCATAGTAAATCAGCCCATCATCCTTTCTCTCAGATTTATCCATGTTTGTAAAACCTGCTTGATATAAGCATTTTACCAAAAATTGCGCGCTCTTATCACCAGTAAATATTCTTCCTGTTCTGTTTCCTCCTGTCGCTGCGGGGGCCAGCCCTAAAATTAAAATATGCCCATCATGGTCCCCATACCCTGGTACAGGCTTGCTCCAATAATTTTCCCCATAATATTTATTTTTTCTTTTAGCAACAGTTTCACGAAATTCAACAAGCCTAGGACATTTTTTACAATTAATCAGAATTTGGTTCATTTCGTCAAGACTTTTAAATTGCATATCAATATAACCTCAACGTCTCGAGATTTTTAGGTGATACTGCATCAATGCCATATTTTCTGAAAAATGTTTCAGCAAGGTAAATACAATTATCTCCATCCCCATGGCAAGTAATGACTTTATTAGGCCTGGGATGCATGGATGTGATAAATTGAAGCAACTGCTTCCTATCAGCATGACCTGAAAATCCTTCAACTGTAGCTATTTCCATATTTATGTTTATTGTGTTCATCTTACCCATATGTGAAAGTGTTATCGATTTCTCTCCTCTCTGAATATGCCTCCCAAGAGTTCCTTCAGCTTGATAACCAACAAAAATAAGTGCATTTTTAGGGTTTTCAGATAGATTAATAAAATATTCCATCACAGGTCCACCGTTCATCATGCCGGATGTCGCCAAAATTACTGCTGGATCAGGATCGTTTATTATTTTTCCCCTTCTATCCGATGTATCTACCCTTACAAAAATGTCAGAAAGAAAAGGATTATCAGATTTTTTGAATATCCTTTCCCTTAATTCTTTATTTAAATACTCCGGATAAGCTGCATGAATGGCTGTAGCCTCCCAGATCATTCCATCTATGTACACAGGAATCTTCTGTAATTCATTGTTTCTGATATATTCTTCAAGAACAAGCATTACTTCCTGACTTCTACCTACAGCAAATACTGGGATTAGTACTTTACCGTTTCTTGATATTACATTTGAGATTATATTTTTAAGAATTTCACCAGCCTCTTTTCTTGAAGGTTGAAAATCGTCTCTTCCGCCATAAGTAGATTCTATAATTACCGTTTCGGCCCTAGGGAATTTGTTGTTTGCAGCACTGAAAAGCCAGGTTTTTTCAAATTTAATATCCCCAGAAACAACAATATTATGCAAACCCTCACCAACATGAAAGTGTGCTATTGATGATCCCAATATGTGACCGGCGTTGTGGAATGTTAGCCTGATGTCCTGTGAAATGTCTGTTGTTTCTCCATATTCTATTGTTATGGTCCTTTTTAACATTTCTTTAATGTCCTTTGAATCGTATGGAACTTTGCTTCCTTCTGAATGAGCAAGTTTAAGATAATCCATTTGAAGAAGTACAGCAAGATCCCTTGTTGGTGGAGTAGCATACACAGGACCTTTAAAATTGTATTTATATAACATTGGTAAGAGACCTGAATGATCTAAATGTGCGTGCGTAAGTACCACAGCGTCAAGATATTTAAAAGGATTTTTTTCATTCTGAAAGGCATCCTGAGACCATATTTCAGGCACATAGAGGTAAGGTATACCAGACCAAGGTTCATTACTCTGAACATTTCCTGCAACAACACCGCAATCTATTAAAACACGGCTGTTTCTTGTCATCAGAAGAGTCGCTGAACGACCCACTTCCCTGTACCCACCAAGCGCTATTACACGAATCCAGTTTTCACCATTTAAAATTGGTCTGTTCAATTTTTTTCCTATTTCTCTTAAAAACTGTCTCCTTTCATCCTGATTTTCTTTTAGATATTCTCTAATCTCAGAAACTATTCTTGATGGGATAGGAGGAGTTCTGACAACCCTTGGAGCCCATTTTACCTGCTTTTTAATTTCGTTAAGTAGCTGTCCTTCCTTACCTATAACAAGACCAGGTGCTTCAGCAGCTATTATAACTTCGCAGGTTTCAGGTTCAAAGTAAATATCTGTGATTCCTGCTTCCTCGGGAACCACTTTTCTAATTATTTCTTTTGCATCTTCTTCTTTCATAAGAATAGAAGGATCTGGTCTGATGGATATCCTTCTCCTAATCTTTTGTGCTATCTGTTTTACTACATTAGGATTATCCGTGAAAAAATCTATGTCCCTTGTATACACAACTATCAATGAAGCTTCAAAATCTATACTAGTAATCGTGATCGAAGGAGCAAACTCAAGAACTGCCATTTTAGTTTGCTGCAGTATATCCTCCCATTGACCCATTGCCATATTTTAACACCTTCCAAAATTGTTATTTATTAATTAACTAAACATCTTATTTTCAAATTTATAGATCTACATTTAGGCTGTTATATATTCCCAGCAATCTCCTTGAAAGGGATTAATTCTTGATTCTATAGCCTTTTCAATATTTTTAGGCAATTTAGTTTATAGTATACTTCCTCATAAATATTTCCTTCCCTTTGCGCACATATAACCTCAAATTAATATTAATGAAATTTGATTTTTCCTTATAGTATTTGATTTTCTTTAATTATTACTGTATTAGCTTTAATTTTTTCATTCTTTTCTTTATTTCTTCATCATCAAGTTTTACAAAACCGTCCTTTTGAGTAATTGTTGCAACATCTATTCCATCGCCTGATGCTGAATCTCTTTTCATTGCAGCACTGACACCTCTTATCACTATGTTTATTGCCTCATCTAGTGTTAAATCATCATGGTAAGAATCTTCTAATACCCCATAAACAAAAAGAGATCCTGATCCTGCACTTATATACTTATCTTCTATGGATCCACCAGCTGCATCCAAACCAAACACATGATAACCTGATGAATCATAGCCACCTACTATAAGGCTAACAT
The DNA here is from genome assembly GCA_049967595.1 of Thermoplasmata archaeon. Classification (GTDB taxonomy): domain Archaea; phylum Thermoplasmatota; class Thermoplasmata; order Thermoplasmatales; family ARK-15; genus ARK-15. The sequence continues at coordinate 684 of JBMFSK010000030.1, read as the reverse complement.
AATAAGGATAAAATTTGCTCTGATTTAAAATGTTAGAAAGTAATGTTGAAGCCCCCTGTATTGTAATTGGTTTTTTATTTTTTAATTTATAAAGTTCCACCTCAGCTCTTAAATATCTTACCAAAACTTGTAGATCACCTACTAGACCTGCAGTTGTCATACCTATATACTTATCAATCTCAAATAATTTTTGAGTAATTTTATGAGCTATAAAATTTTCCATTGTGGCCCTCCTTTCTGTGGCCATTACTACTCCTTCTTTTGTAACTATACCTACGGTCGTTGTACCAGTTTTTAATTTTTCTTCCATAAAATCTCACCTTATCAAATATTTTTGATTCTTTAATAAATATATTGTATTTAAGGTTTTTTCAGATTTTAAGATTGTTAACTAAGTTCATTTAATCACCCTATTGTATTCCTTCTCATTATGAAATAACCATAAACCTTGAACATTAATTCATGAACTAGATATTCAAGCTTCCTTGCCATCAATATCTCTCCCATTACCCTCTTTAATCCTGAGAAAAAGATTTCAACTCTCCATCTCTTTCCATATCCTGCTCTTTTCTTCCATTCATCTTCCCCTTTCTTCTTTATTTCTCTTACTATTCCGTCCGTTGATAAAGATCTTATTCTTTTTAATATTGCAACATATGTTAATGGCCTGAATTTTCCTGTGAT
>JBMFSK010000029.1:0-15429 GCA_049967595.1 Thermoplasmata archaeon | reverse complement strand
ATAAATAGCAAAATAACCACACACTTTTATATTTTATGAATTAGCGGATGGTCTCAAATTATACAATAAATTTAAATAAAGAAATTATATAGATTATTAACTAGGGATGTCAAATGCCTAATAAAATAAGTAAAAAGTTGGAAGTGGTTGCAGGTATTTTGACTGCAATACCTTTTGTTGCTTTGATCCTTATACCATTATATAACGCTGTCAACCCTGAACTCGGTGGAATACCATTCTTCTACTGGTACCAGATTTTGTGGCTTTTTCTATCCGCGGCATTATTTTTGAGTGCCGGCCTAATATGGCATAAATATGGAGGAGATTAAAATGCTTAGCTTCACAGGTATTACAGTTTTCGTAGCTCTTTTTGCAGTCTTCATCTTCTTGGGTTTTTATGCTAGGAGATGGAGGAAAGGTGATTTGACAAAACTTGACGAATGGTCTCTTGGAGGCAGAAGGTTCGGTGCATTTGTTGTATGGTTCCTTGTTGGAGCGGACCTTTATACAGCTTATACATTCATTGCTATACCATCATCCGTATTCAGCGTAGGGGCAATTTATTTCTATGCTGTTCCTTACGTTTCCGTTACTTTTGGAATAGCCATGTGGGCAATGCCTAAACTCTGGAAAATATCAAAAGAAAAAGGTTTTGTAACGGCTGCAGATTTTGTTAAAGATAATTTTAACAGCAGAAATCTTGCTATTCTTGTGGCAATTGTCGGAATAGTGGCGGAGCTTCCATACATTGCCTTACAGATAGTAGGTATGCTTTCGGTACTAACAATTATGTTATACGGAATATCTAACCTTGTTGCTGTTTCTGATATTGCTTTAATACTATCTTTCATAATCCTTGCAATATTCACATACACAAGTGGTCTTAGGGGAGCCACATTGACTGCTATTTTCAAAGATATTTTAATCCTGACAACCGTTGCTCTTGTAATAATTGTTGTTGCAATTGCAGGTAATTTTCAAGCCGCATTTTCAGTACTTCAGCCAAAATATTCACATCTTCTTACAATTCAGGAAAATGCTTACTGGAGCCTTTTCTTAATGAGTGCACTTGCACTTTATCTTTATCCGCATGCAGTTACAGGTTCGCTTAGCTCAAAAAGCAGGAAAGCTCTGAGATTAAGCCAATCTCTTTTACCTCTTTATGGTGTAGGACTCGCATTTTTAGCGCTTTTTGGCGTTTTGGTATACGCAAACCCTCATGCGATGGCATTTTTAGAAAATTTTCCTAAAACATCTATGGGAACATATGTTGTTCCTGGACTTATTTTGTTTACATTACCTGACTGGCTTTCTGGCTTAGCATTCCTAGGTATATTCATAGGTGGATTGGTACCAGCTGCAATTATGGCAATTGCTCAGGGAAACCTCTTGACAAGAAATATAATTAAAGAAATCGATCCTAAAATAAAGCCCACAACAGAAACAAAAGTGGCTAAATATTCTACTGTAATATTTACATTCATAGCACTTGGCTTTGTATTCCTTTTCCCGCTTACATATTCTGTTCAACTTCAGCTTTTAGGAGGAATATTGATTTTGCAAACACTTCCCTCTGTGTTTTTGGGTTTGATGACAAAAAAACTAAACAAATATTCTTTAATGACTGGCCTTTTAGTTGGTGTAGGTCTTGGTATTTATCTCATGGAGGTTGCAAATAAATTCAGCTCTTGGACAACAACGCTAATACCTACAGGCTTTGGTCCACTGTTCATAGGTTTAATTGCTCTGGCAGTAAATGTTGCAATAGTTTTAGTTTGGTCCTTGATTGCAATAGCTGTAAAAAAATAAACTCTTAACCTTTTTTTATTTTACTTTTTCAAGAAATCCCTTAAGTGCTTCATCCATGTTTACTTCTATGGGAATTATAAGAGCATAAATCTCCTTTGCATCTTTCTGCAAAAGGATGATATTTCTTTCCATCCCCCTCAATATTACGGTTTCCGGGCCCTTAAGGTGCAGTTCATTATATGCACTTACCGAACCCATATATATTGTAGCTACCATTATTGAAAATGTTTCTTTGTCAATATATTCAGGAAGTATACTATCAGATAACAATCCATCCTTCCTGACTGTAGCATAACCTTCGATACCTAATTCTTTTAAACTGTTTGAATCTAACATGTTTTCTCTTTCATCATGTTAATTTGTTTATTAATAATTTTCTATTTTTTAAAGGAAAATAGTATCTTCTTTTATCCTAATATGTTTGACTTTCTGGAACCTTTAAATAATTGATTTCAATTCTTCGTGTATGATTAAAATCCTTACATTTATAATTGCATTAATAATCCTTATTACATTGTTTTCCCCAATTGTTTTCGCTGAAAATTCCAACAATACTAAGACACCAATCAAACATGTGATAACAATTCTATTTGAAAATCATACTTTCGACAATTTTTTTGGTACTTATCCATATGATAACTATTCTTGGAATAAATCGCTAATTACTAATATGAGCATACCTAACAATCTCTTGAATTCTTCTTATTTAAATGAATTAAAATTTGTTCCAAACAATGAATATTCCACTCCTGACCCTATAGAAGGTTATACAGCTTACCATATAGATTGGAATAAAGGAAAAATGAACAATTTTGTTAATGGAAGTGGCATTCAATCCATGACTTATTTTAGGTCTTATCAACTAGGCTTGGAATGGTCTATAGCAAGTGAATATTCAATTGCTGATAACTATTTTTCGCCACAGTTATCAGAAAGTGCACCCAATACACTTTATTATATTGCAGGATTTTCACCTGTTATAGATGATTATGGGCCTCCACCTTCATTCTCTATAAACGAAACAATTTTCGGAGAATTAAGCCATTACGGGTTAAGCTGGAATATTTATGTCGGAAATAGTAAAACAAATAATTTTGATGATATGCAGAAGTACCTCTACGATTGGAATAAGTATTCAAACCATTTGCAGAACTGGACTGATTTGATAAATGAAGCTTACAATGGAACATTACCATCTGTGAGCTATGTATTCTCTCAGAACAGCAACGGTTACAGTCAAGCTGCACCGGAAAATGTAGAAAAGGGAGAAATTTGGCTTGCCTATTTAGTCAACAAAATTGAAATGAGTCCTGTATGGAATTCCACTGCAATTTTTATCACGTACGATGATCCTGGAGGATATTTTGACCATGTTGCACCTCCAAAGTTGGATGGTGTTCAGCTCGGTATGAGATTACCTCTAATTGTAGTATCCCCATTTGCTAAGGAGGATTATGTTTCTAATACGCTCATGACACATACATCTATCATAGCATTTATTGATTACAACTGGGAAATACCAGCATTGAATAAATTTGTAGGGGTTTCCAATTTACCCTTGGACTTATTTAATTTTAATTCGCAATACAAGAATGGTTTTATTAACAGACCTCCAATAAATATAAATGATGAGAAGTTTCTTCCTGATGGTCTGGTATTGTCATTATATCCTAAAAATATTACATTGAATTTTTCAGGCATGTTTCCTTTTAAACCTCAATTTAATTACACTTCTTTGCCTTATGATAGGATAGGATCATCAAATGTTACACTTTCCTATCTTGGTTTTGAAACTTACATAAATGTTGATAATTCATATATTCCTGTTTACTATGAACCATGGTTTTTTATTATTTTAATTATTTTATGTGTTATTTTATTAGTAATTTACGGTGAGAGACATGAATAATAAATTTTATATTGCTTCTGAAAAAATTCTCGTATCATCTATTTTTTCAGTATTTGTTACCCTTTCAATGGCATACTTGTTTAATATCATTTATCTTATAGGTGATTCAAGGCAACTTGGTCCACTTTTCATTGGAATTCTTATAGGTACATTTTTTTATTCTATTTTTGGCTCATTCCTAAATAAATTTGCTTTTGTTTATTGTTTTATAATATCTTTTATTTCATTGGTTCTTGTTTTCTACATTCTTTATTCAACAAATATGATAATAGGAAACGAATATCTATTCATAATAAGTTTCCTAATAACATCACCTATCATGCCAGTTACACAATTTTTTGAAAGAAAAATTAAAATAAAAAACAGAATTATTATTTCAGCTATTGCATCAATTATCTTTGTCATATTGATTCTTATTTTCGCTATACTTTACGAAATCTCTGGCCAAACAATTTTACCTTTAGGGATATCTGTATTTGGATATTTATCATTGATAATTTTCGTTATAATGGCAGTTCATAAAGGAGGTAATGTAAATGGCAATTGAAATATATTCACTCTGGGGAGATGAAAGAAAGATTTTCAAAGCAAACGAAGTCTTATACAATTATATTTTTAAAAAACTAAATGCAAAAAAAGAAAATATTGAATGGAACGGCTATTATTCAATGGAAAATTTAAATAAAAATGAAGAATTAGAAAAATTGCTGATTCAATGCTTACCAAAGGAAAGAATATCCTTTGATACAAAGGTAAGGTATTACCATTCTATAGGCAAAGGATCAGTTGAATATGCTAGACTTATAGAAAAAAAAATTTTAAAAATTGTAGATGCGGTTATTTATCCTAGAGAGGAGGAAATTATTTGCTTGTTAAAGAAAATAAAAAATGATGCAGAAATAATTATATTCGGCGGGGGTACTTCTGTCACAGGCGGAGTACTCCCATCTGGCTTAAAAAAATATTCAATAAGCTTAGATACAAAAAATTTGGATTATTTTAAAATAGATACAGAATCTATGATTCTTGAAGCGGGTGCTGGTTTAAGGGGGCCAGATCTTGAAAATAGATTGAAAAAAATGAATATGACATTGGGAAACTTTCCTGAATCATTTGAATATTCAACATTAGGAGGTTGGATCGCCACAAATGCTGCAGGACAAGAATCTAACAAATATGGAAAAATAAAAGACATGGTTCTTGGCTTAGAGCTTGTATCGTCTTCAGGTTCATACGCAGATCATAAAGTTCCAGCTGAATCAGCATTCTTCAGAGTGTCTGATATAGCTGTTGGAAGCGAAGGAACATATGGTATTATTACAAGAGCATGGCTGAAAATTCATAAAATTCCTGAAAGATTGTTTTTTAAATCCTATATGTTCAGAAATTTCGAAGATGGATTACTTGCAATAAGGAATGAAATCGCAAATGGTAATGCCCCGATTGTTTCTAGATTGTCGGATGATGAGGAAACAAAACTTTCTATGCTCGCAATAGAGGATAATGCATTAACTAAAATATTCAAACTTTATCTGAAAGAGAGGCATGTTTTAGATAAGGGATCGATACTAATAGTTATGGATGATAAAAAAATAAACATGGGAAAAGGTATAAATTTAGGGTCTGTTCCAGCAAAACTTTGGTATAAAACTAGATATGACAGACCCTACATGTATAATGAACTCTTGAAACATGGCATTATAGCTGAAACAATAGAAACATCAGTTCCATGGTCTAACGCATCCAAGCTTTACAAAAATGTTATATCTTCATTTTACAGTGAAATAAAAAATTTGAATATAGATGGCATAATAATGTGCCATGCCTCGCACGAATATATATCCGGAACTGCACTTTATTTTACATTTCTTTTCTATTCTAAAACTGAAAAAGAAAAGAATCTTAAACTGCTCAGAAAAAAAGTTATAACTTCAATTCTTGAATCTGGAGGATCAATTTCTCATCATCATGGAATAGGCACTTACCTAAGCGAAGAATTCACTATTTACAAAGGATCCTCTATGGAAATAATAAAGACATTAAAAAATACTTTTGATAGAGAAAACATACTAAATCCAGGGGTCATAAAATGAAATATTATATATATGAATTTAGTTAGTTAAATGATGAAAATTTTTTTCATTGTTAATCCAATTGCAGGAAACGGAAATGCTTTGAAAAACTGGGAGTTACAGAAAAAAATTATTTTTGATAAAATAGGAGAACACTCATACGAGCTCACAAAATATAAAGGTCATGCAACTGATATTGCAAAAAAAGTTTCTAAAGAAGATTATGATTTAATTGTTTCTTGTGGAGGCGACGGAACATTAAACGAAGTTGTTAACGGTGTTGTAGATTCAAACAAAAATATTTCTGCCTTGCCACTTGGAACAGGATCTGACTTTGTTAAAACGATTGGCATACGTTCTGTGGAGGATTTTATATCAGCTATGAAATCACAGAAAATTATTGCTTCAGATGTTATCGGCGTTACATTTTTTTCAAATGAAATAAGGTATTTTGTTAACATATTATCAATTGGATTTAGTGCTGAGGTAATGGAATATGTAAACAGGAATAAAAAATTTGGTAAATATTCATTCATGATTGGTGTTTTTGCTACGCTATCAAGAATGGATAAATTTAATTTGAAAATTAAAATAGACCAGAATTATTTTGAATTTTCTACCATAGAAGCCATATTCGCAAATGGAAAATACTTTGGTGGGGGTATGCTAGCTTCTCCGGAATCTAAAATTGATGATAATATTTTAGACATTCATATCTTAAAACCATTTTCAAAAATAAAATCAGCAACAAATTTGAAATCATTGATTAATGGTACTTATATAAGAAAGGGATATGCACATAATTTTAAAGCTAAATCCATAGAAATAATCAGTAGCGGTCATCTTATAGAAATGGAGGGAGAAGTTGTCGGAAAAACGCCCATAAAAATGAGTATGAATAAAAAAATTGGGATAATGGTACCTTAATTTACCACATTCTCAGTTTGTAATACCTCTGTATTAATGACTGAAATTCTTCATCCTTCATCTCCGATTCCTCAGGTTCATTTTCAATCCTTTTTCTTACAAGTTTCGGTAAATAATCATCTTCTTTTTTAAGGCCCATTAATTCATTGATCTTCCTTTTTTTATTAACTATTTTAGATCCTATTTCCATCATTTGATCAAGTGTTAAATCAAAACCCGTTGCAAGGTTGTAAGCTTTTAATATATCACCTGGAGAAGGTTGTGCATAATAACAAAGTATTAATGAATTGTAAATTTGTCTGTAATCCTGTACTTTTATTACCGACATTACCCTTTCATCGGAATCGACAATCCATCTATCACCCATTGTAATACCTATTTCTTCATGAGAACCGCCTATATCTACCTGGTACATATCCCCCTGCATATGATCAGCTCCCCTTGATGATGTTGCATATACAAGACCCTGCATCTTAAAAGCTCTAGGATCATGCATGGGTATTTCTAGCCCTTTTACTGTAGCTATTGAATCTCTATCAATTCCGCTGGAAATCGCAAATTTTTCAAGACCCATAGAAAGTTCTTTCCCAATCCCTTTTTGAAATGCTATATCTTTTATCAATGTACTAATATTGTTTAGATTATCTGAAAAATAATTTTTTATTTCATCATCTTTTATTAAATTGTTCTCCAAAAAATATTTCAATGCTGATATCAATACTCCTGTACTTATGGAATCTAGTCCCAGTGAATTTACAAGATGATTCCATAACAAAATTTTTTCCATATTCTGATTTTCAAGGAGTGAACCAAATGCCGCAACAGTTTCATACTCAGGGCCATCTATTCGCATAGAATTATAATTTACAGTTCTGCCACATCCTATTACACATGATGAACAATGATAACTTGTGACATTAAATGATTCATGGAACTTCATACTACTTAAAGAATCATATTGAAAGTTATGATCATTAAAATAGTTAGCTGGAACATCTCCAAATCCTTGGCCTCCATCTATCCATATCATGTTGCCAAAATTTTTAAATCCTGATACTACAGGTGATTCAAGGATCTGCCTTGCTATTGAAACTGAAAGTTTGTTGAATTCATTTTTATTATAAAGAGGAATAATCTTATTCCCCTTCACAGCAATTGCTTTTAATTTTTTTGATCCAAAAACAGCTCCCAGGCCAGTTCTGCCTGAGGCACGGCCCTCGTCATTCATCACAGATGCAAAATGAACTAGATTTTCCCCTGCTGGACCGATAGTCATTACTGAAAATTCACCTAATTTTTTTATTTTTTCTTGAGTTGAATAGATATCAAGGCCCCATAAATCAGATGCATCTTCAATGCTTACTTTTTCATTTTTTATGTATATGACTTTTGGATTTTCAGACTTACCAATAATTACGATTCCATCATATCCAGCACGTTTAAGTTCATATCCAAAATGTCCACCTGAGTTAGATTCCCCCAAAAAATTAGTCTGAGGACTTCTGCTTACTATTTCATGCCTACCAGAATTAGGAAAGGATGTTCCAACAAAAGGACCTGTGGAAATTATTATGGGATTATTTTCATCGAATGGATCATGTAAACCATACTTTTCAAAAATATAAGCTCCAATGCCTACACCTCCCATATAATCCTTCCAAGCGCTTCCTAAATTTTCTAACCATACTTCTTTTGTGGACAAGTTAATAAAAAGAAAACTGTCCCAGAATCCGCCCATTTCAATCACCGTAGGCCTTAAGATATATTCTTTTTATGTCTTCTTCACCCGCTATTACGGGGTTAAATGCTAGTTCGCTGTCCATCATTGCTTTTTCAACAGCTTCATCGATTTTTGATAGATAATATTCTTTTTCTATGTTTAACTGCTTAACAAAATAAGGTTGTCCTATATCTTGATAAAATTTCTTAATGCCATTTACAAGATTTTTGAAGCCAAGAATTTTACCGATCTTTTTATACTTTGCATTCGTATTTTCATCTTGGGAATTGAAATCAATTACATATGGGAGAAATATACCTACAGATATGCCATGAACAACATGAAAAGTTGCACCAAAACTATGACCAAGAGCATGTGTAAGTGCAGTACCACTATTTGAAAATGCAAGACCAGCCATGGTTGCGGATAAATGAACAAGATCTTTAGCTGAGTCATCATTTTCCATAGCTAGTTTCAAATTATTATAAATTGTTTCTATTGATTTTTCTGCAAGAGCATCAGTAAATATATTACTTGTATTTGCAGAAAGTGCTTCAAACGCATGAACAAAGGCGTCTACCCCGGTAATTCTGATAATATTTTTATTCACAGGTGTAAGAGATGAATCTAGAATTGATATCATAGGTACAAGCCCATAATTTCCGAGTGCCAATTTTCTATTACCATCAGTAAGAACTATTCCAAATGATACATCGCTTCCTGTTCCAGATGTGGTTGGTATTGCTATTAAATTTAATTTTATCTTAATTTTTTCAAATGGATTCAAGTTTCTTAAGTCTAAGTCAGGGTAAGAAAATTTAATGGCCATGGATTTTGCAAAATCCATTACACTTCCACCACCTATAGCTATTATCGTATCTGGAACTTCATTTTTATAATTTAAAAATGCATTCTCAATGCTTTCTATAGATGGCTCTGGCAAAACATCGCTGAAAATCTTGTAATTGATTCCAGAAAGTGATTTTTTTATCCTTTCCCCATGAATTTTCTTTATATTACTGTCCGTAACTACAAGTAAATACTTGGAATAACAAACAATATCGCTGAGAGAATCAATGATGTCCCTTTGAAAATATATCTGCCTTGGAAATGTGAAAAAGGACATGTTCTACTCCAGATATTTAGAAGGAATGCTCTGAGCTACCTTCACCATAGCAATAGCAGCAGAAGCATACCTCAACAATAAAGCCATATTTCCTTCCACTTTCATTTGTCCTGTAAGCATAGCCTGCGTAGGATTGATTTTTCCATCTATTATTTTTTTCCAGTTTGCATAAGTTGCAGTTAATTTGAATGGAGCAGTCTTAGAAGGATCTTTAACCATTTCACATTTTTCACATATGCCATCTTTCAGATATAGTATGAAAGAATCAAATTCCGGCTTTTCTTTTAGATCTTCTGTCCCAGTCATTTTGAACAATATAGGATCCTTCCAGCCTTTTCCAGTTTTGTTATAATCAGGCGATTCTTTGAGTCTTTTACAGTATTCCACTACCCATCCCTCTGAAGGGAACAATAATTTTTCATCCATGTTATTTGCATTAAAATCCAATTATTTAGTTTTTATTGCATTTTTGGCTTTACCTTTTTAAAATATTCTTTTATCTCAGAACGCATAGACCTGATTTGATTTTCAAGATTTTTCTTTTCTTTCTTTAATTCATCAATCTCTTTCCTGTAAGTGATTTTATTCTTAATATAATCTTCAATTTCTTTCATAAATTCATTAATGTCTAGAGATTCTTCTTCAAGTTCACTTTGGAGAACCTTAATAAAACTCGTTGTAAAACCCATATTCAAAAGACTTGTTAAATAGGAACTAAGCTTCGTAAAATTTTCAACATCCATGTTTTTTTGCTTTAATAGATCCATTGCTTTGTAAATTTCTTCCCATTTTTCCACGGAATAATCTGTTTCAGATAAGAATTTTAAAAATTCCTCTATCTTTTTCTCTTCTATTTTAAATTTGGTTAAATAATTTTTAATCTTTTCAGCAAATTCAATTTCTTTTTTAAGTTTACTTTCCTGTTCCTTCAGATTTGATATGTTAATGTTTAGGGTATTCAGATTTTGTTCGAGAGATCTTAAAATTGATTCCTTCTCTTTGATTTCTTTATTAAGCTCTTTCCCTTTGTTAACCATCTCTTCCAAAGCATCTGGAATATCAACATAATTTATATTTTTATATTTTGATAACTTTAACATTTTTTCTGCAGTTTCCAAAAACTCTTTTCTTTTAACATCATCTAAAGATTCAATTTCTCTTGCTATTTTTATTATCTTATCTTCATCTTGATTTTTAAAAATTTGGCTTAAAAAATATCCTTTTAAAATTTCCTCTATAGTTAATTCTTTGGATTTCATTATTCTCGCTAATTCTCTCAATTCTTCAGAAATTTCTATTTCCCCTGTATATATTGAAATATACCCATTTTTCCATTCTTCAAGAACATTTTTAATTTCATCCAGAGAAATTTTTAATTCTGATGCAGTTTTTTCGATAGGAATATCATCTAAATAATCCAGTATTATTTTCTTTTTAACCTTTAATGGTAAGTTATCCATTCTTATCAATTAGATGATAAACAACTTGTCATATAATTTTTACTTTGCTTATAAACGTAATAATTATAACATTTAAGAAACTTTAAATACATCAATGTAATTAATGTATTTATGACAACAAGATTTGATCTTCCACAAGAAGAAATGCCAGATTTCTGGTATAATATATTACCTGACTTGCCTGAAGAACTCCCACCACCAAAAGACGAAACAGGAAAATCTCTAGAAATTATGAAAAAGGTAATACCTGCGAAAGTATTAGAACACGAATTTACGGCTGAAAGAAAACCAAAAATGCCAGATGAACTAAAGGAACTTTATTTTCAGGTAGGAAGGCCAACTCCTGTCATCAGAGCGAGAAGGCTTGAAAAATATTTTGACGCTCCATTAGAAATTTACATGAAAATGGAAGGATACACTTTCTCAGGATCTCATAAGATTAACAGTGCACTAGCTCAGGCCTTCTATTCAAAGCAAGAAGGAATCTCTCTCGTAACGACTGAAACTGGAGCTGGACAATGGGGAATTGCTGTGGCTCTTGCTTCTGCATTGAATAACCTGAAAGCAAAAATCTTTATGGTCGGAGTCTCTTATTTTCAAAAAACTTACAGAGTAACTATGATGAAAATGCTTGGCAGTGAAGTATATCCAAGTCCTAGCTCTATTACAACCATAGGAAGGGAGCTTATGAAAAACGAAAAAAATAAAAATGGGAGTTTAGGTATTGCAATAAGTGAAGCAGTAGAACATGCACTCGAAAATAATGGCCGTTATAATGTAGGAAGTGTTGTAAATGCTGACATTTTATACAAAACCATAGCAGGCTTAGAAGCAAGAAAACAACTTGAGATGAATGGAATAGAACCTGACTATATAATAGGTGTAGTAGGTGGGGGATCTAACTATTCAGGTCTGGCTTTCCCTTTTTATAAGGATTATAAAGATGCACAGTTCATTGCAGCTGGATCTTCAGAGGTTCCAAAAATGACCAAGGGAGAATATAAATACGATTACCCTGATACAGGAAAAATACTGCCAATGTTAAAAATGTACACTATTGGTTACGATTTCATACCTCCACCTATATATTCAGGGGGATTGAGGTACCATGGTGTAGCTCCGACTTTAAGCCTATTGATGAAAAAAGGCATTGTTCAAGCAAGAGATTATGATCAGGATACAATTTTCAAATACGCAGAGTTATATTCAAGACTTGAAGGGTATATACCTGCACCAGAAACTTCACACGCATTACCTATAATTAAAGAAATAGCCGAAACTGCAAAAAAAGAAAATAGGAAAAAAAGAATTCTAATGAGTTTCTCAGGTCACGGTCTGTTGGATCTTGGATCTTACAGCAAGATGTATATAGAAAATGAAATTGGTTTCTCACCATCATAGGATCGTGATACTCTTAATATTTTTTATATTTTTTATTTTTGGTATTATCTCACCTGGCAATGTTTCTTCAGTAATAATGTAAAGTTTTGGTTCATCAATGAATTCTGGATCCTCCACTATTGCTTGTCTTATATTTATTTTAAAATCAGCTATTATTTTGCTTACTGCAGCTATTATTCCAGGCTCTTTAGGGTCATAAGCTGAAATAACTAAAACTCCAAATCCAATTTCTCCTGCTACATCTTTGAGATTTACAGAAGCTTCGAGTTTGGAAAAAATGTTGAGTATATCTTTATTTGATAAAATAGATTCAACTGTTGATTTCACCACCCTCTGATCAACATTGCATGCTTTTGCTATGGACTTATATGGAACTTCAATATCATTACAGTAAACCTTACCATTTTTTATTGAAAGTCCATAAATTACCATCTTTTTTGCTACTTTTAATTTTGATGGTGAATCTTTGAATAAATGTTCAACTGTATTTTTTATTGTTAATGCCATCTATAAATTAAATCAAAAAAGATTATTTAAATGTAATGAAAAATTTAGAATGGTAATCCAAAATCATACTTTGCAAGAATTTTTTGTGCTGCTTTAAGACCAGATCCGAGATTAACATTATATCCATTCTTTTTCAGAGACCTTTCTATTGCTGCTATTGATATCATTACCTCAGATGAGCTAATAGATCCCATGTGGCCAATCCTGAAATATTTATCCTTGATTTCTGGTATAAGACCTCCTGCAAATACTGCTCCATATCTCTCAGAATCAGCTAGAAAATCAACTTGATTTACATTTTCTGGCAAATATTGAACCGATATTGTATTGGAATATGCTTCTTTAGGTATCATTTCAAGACCAAGTTCGTTTATTGCTGCTCTGAAACTTTTTGCTATTATTTCATGTCTCTTTATTCTTTTTTCTATTCCTTCGTTTATTATTGATTCAAGACTTACATTTAACGCAGTGATTAAATTAACATTAGGTGTGCCAAAATATCCTTGCTTCATGTTTAAAATATTTTCAAAGACATTTTGCCATTTTCTGAGATCTGAGAAAAATGTTAAAGGGGGAATTTTCTCCATCACTTTTAATGCCTTTGGACCAACAACTCCCACGGCCAAACCAGGTGGCGCACCCAAAGCCTTTTGACTTGCTGTAAATGCCACATCAACACCCCAGTTCATATTAAATTCTTCACCACCAATCGAACAAACACCATCTACGACTAAAACAGTATCACGCTCTTTAAAATATGATGCAATATCTTTTATATTGTTTCTGACTCCTGTGCTTGTATCTACATGTGTTACGGTCACTATATCATAATTATTAGATTCCACCTTCTCTATTAATTCTTTTGGATTTGCGGCATATCCAAGTTGTGGCTTATATACATCAATATTTTTTGTAAATCTTGAAAAAAGATCCACAAATCTGTCACCAAAATATCCTGTACTAACAATAAGAACTTTGGAATCTCTTTTTATGAAGTTTATAGTACTAACCTCCATCCCTAATGTGCCAGATCCTGAAAGTACAAATGGTAAAGCATTTTCAGCGTAAAATACATTCTTGATATTTTGTAAAGTTTCTTTAAAAATGTAAATAAAATCTTTTGAAGTATGTGCTATTGTTTGAAAAGCCATAGCGTTTAAGACGTTTTGTTCATACTCAATTGGTCCAGGTATCATCAAAATTTTTCTCATAGTTATCTTGAAACTTATTTAACATTTTAATCTTTTCAAAATTAATCTTTTTTCTATTTTTTTATTTCATTTTCATATATTTCACGAACATACTTTCCAATAGCTGGTGCTGCAGTTAAACCTGGTGATTCTATTCCTATCAAATTTATAAAACCAAATAGATCGTTATCGGTTTCATGTTTTATCACAAAATCTCTGAAAGGTTCTCCTGGTCCCTGTAATTTTGGTCTTATTCCCGAAGAATCAACGTTTATTTCGTATTTAATAATAGAGGGTATAAACTTACTTACCGATTCGCGAAATTCTTTCTCACTTGATTCTACCTTATAATCTATGTTATTCACATAATAAGCATTTGGACCCAGCTTTACAGAACCTGTTAAATCAGGTGTAAGGTGTATGCCTAACCCAACATTATCTGGAACAGGATATATTAGCATTTTCACTGGAGGTTCTCCGGAAACTCTAAAATAATCCCCTTTGCAATAGTGAATCCTGTAACCAAGTTTATCCAAGTTCAATCCTATCATTTCAGCAATTTTATCAGAATAAAGTCCTGCAGAATTGATTACCGTTTTTGCTTGAATGGTAAATTTTTCTCCAACACTAGTGCCACTAAGTTCATATCCATTATCTGTTTTTTTAATGCTTCTGACCTCAGTTTCTTTAGCTATAATGGCACGATTCTTAATTGCACGCGAATAAAAATAATACATAAGGTCAGTTGGTTCTATTATTCCAGTGGAAGGTACATAAATTGCTTTTTCAACCCTAACATTAGGTTCTAACTTCATCACCTCTCCCTTTTCTAAAAACTTTAAACCTTCGATATTTTTTTCCATTCCCAACTTCATCAATTTATCTAATTCATTAGTTTCTTCTTCACTTTTTGCTACGATTAACTTTCCGAGTTTTTTTGTTGGAATATTGTAATCCCTGCTAATGCTATAAATCATAGCATTTCCTTCGATACACAAATTTGCCTTCAAAGAATTTTTAGGATAATAAATTCCTGAATGGATAACACCACTATTGTGAGTACTTACTTCTTGGCCTAAATTTCTATTTTTTTCAAGAACATAAACAAATTCATTATTTTTTGAAAGTTCTGCGGCAATAGCTAGACCAACTATGCCTGCACCAATTACAACAATGTTTGCTTGTTCCATTTAAAACTTCATGGTTATCAACTGTCAGCTACTCCTCGCTAAAGCTTAGGAGCTTGTTGCAGATCTCCATCCCCACCCGTGAGCAGAGTTTCATTGATCCGCACCGATTGGCTGGCTG
>JBMFSK010000028.1:0-15443 GCA_049967595.1 Thermoplasmata archaeon | reverse complement strand
GAATTTTTCATTAAGATTTTTTGGAACGAACTATCATTCATAATAAGCATTAAAAGTATTACTTTTAATTTAATTTTATTCCCCTAAAAATTTTTTTAAATTATAGGTGTTCACTTTTTCTCATATTCCTTTTTATGTTGAATTTTTTCAATGTTTATTCATTTCAGCTACTCTTCGCTGAAGCTTCATAGCTTTTTGCTGGTCCCTAGCACCACCCTTGAGCAAGGATTCATTAATCTGCAGCGATTAGCTTGTTTACAACAGTCTGAATTTTTCAAATTTACCTATTACAAAACAATTATCAAAATAGAAAAGGATATTCTAAAAATGCACTTACTGGCATAACTGAAAAGTGTATTAGCTATGTCTCTTTAAATCAGTTAATTTTTAACCTTAAGAAATGCTAAAATTTCAATGGAATAATTTGACCGAAAAACATAATAATATTTTTAAAATGAAGGGGTGATGGAAAAAAGAAATTTCATAGCAATGATAATCACAGCCACTCTTCTATGGGGCATTACGTTTCCTATAATGAAAATAGCTGTGGTTTCTATATCGCCCGTTTTATTAACATTACTAAGATTTGGTATTGCATCAATTTTCCTTTTCATAATATTCTTTAGAAGAATTGTCTCATCTTCAATTGGAACATTACTGAGCGGTTTATTCATCGGAGTGTTTTTGTATTTTGGCTATTATTTTCAGATAGTTGGCATAGTCTACACCTCTGCAATGCATTCTACTTTAATTACAGGACTGTATGTCGTAATAGCACCTATACTCGCTTTTATTTTACTCAAAGAGCCTCTTGATAAAAAGGTGATTATATCATTAATTCTAGCCATGACCGGTTTGATTCTTGTTACCGGAATTTTAATAACAAATATTAATATTGGTGATTTGCTAACATTTTTTTCTGCAATTGCATACTCTTTTCAGGTTGTATATGTGGATAAATATTCAAAAAAATATGATCCTTTGTCTTTGACATTCTTTCAGATTTTAACTGTTGTACCATTAAGTGTGATTTTTTTGCCCTTCTCAGGATCTTCAGTAACCTGGAGCAATGACATAATATTTTCAATAATTTACCTTTCAATTTTTGCAACTGCAATAGCACTTTTGCTCCAAAATTATGGGCAAAAAGGACTTGATTCGGCAACGGCATCAATGGTATTTGCACTTGAACCTGTTTTTGGTGTTATATTTTCATTCTTAATGCTCCACGAAACAATGGGTTTCATTCAAATCATTGGTGGAGTATTGATTGTTATAGCAATGATCATTGTATCTTCGAGAAAAACTCATTGAAAGGTAAAAATTCATTACCCTCAAGCTTTACTGCCCCTTTGACATAATTTTTGTAAATACCAAAAACCTTTTTGAAATCTCCTTTTATATGATCCACAGGTGAATTTCTATCATCAAAATGCAGCATTTCAACGTGTTCATGCTCTTTCCCCTGTATATTAATCCCCCTTTTGCTTAAAAGATAAAATGTATGTTCCCTTTCATCTGGATCCAACCTTAAGGTTGTTTTTTTCAAATTCATTTCCAGATTTTTAATGTGCTCTTCCTTATAATTTGCTACCTTCGGATCTGCACCATTTGCCAAGATGAAGGACATTACCCCTAGGCACTTTGTGCATGTTCCACAAGGAACTATTTCTCTATTTTCAAAATGGCAGGAATGGCAGGATCTTTGAAGCTTGTAAAGATTCGGATATCTTTTTGTTAATATTCTTTCAACAATGAGTCCAGTAATTGGTCTTACAATACTCCACTGTTTTATATTTAAACCCTTGGAATTAAAATAATTTGTATTATATATATCAAAGTCTACGCTTTGGTCGTATATACCAAAATAATGCTGTATCCCATTGAAATAATAATTTGCCCTGGGATCATCATATTCACTGCCTAGAAGGATATTGCCTATACCATATTTTACTATGAGTGGTAACATAGAAAATATGTAAGGTCCAAATATGAATAATCTTATGGGATAAGTATCAGACCTAATTTTTCTATGGTCCTCCCTAATGATCTTAAGGTTATCCAGCATAAAAAGGTAAAATCTATCTATATTTGACCAAACCTTTTTTGTATTTCTATCATTTTTTGAAAATGATCTGTAAGCAGGCATTGCCGTTCTCCAGTGCCCTCCAGATTCATTAAAGAATATTGGATATACTTCAAAACCCATTTCATTCAACAATCCATAAGTCAATAAACTTTCCTTACCGCCCGAAGAAAGAATTGTGCATCTCTTATTAAATGTTGAGGTATCTAATTTTTCAGTTGAAATACCCTTGGTATGTATTACGGCTCTTGTTTTTGCGTTTTCGGGCGTCATTTCTTCTTCTTTTGGTATATACTCTTTTTTTATGAAATCGGCCCTTCTTCTGCAAATTTTGTTGACAAATATATCCCTGGATATTATATCCATGTTGTCCTTGATGTATTTAATGTCCTCTTGGCTCAAAGGGAAATCCAAGAAAATATTTTCTGTAAATAGGCCATAGTTTACCAGAGGCATTGTTACCATTAATCTTGCTAGATTTTTTATATTTAAAACATCATCTATTTTTTCTTGATAAGAAAAAATAAGTGTGAAAGAATTCCTGTCATCAAGAGTTATTCTTGAACTTATTGCTTTATCCTTGATTACCGGTTCACTTACAGCTATTTTTTCAAAGCTTATCAGGTCCAAAGTTTCAATAACCTCCCTTCGCAATGACTGTTTCTTTCTTTTCCTGAATTTCCACCTGTGATTCTTTTAAATCAAGAATTGCCCTTCCTATTTTTGAAACACCTGAATATAATGGCGCATCTACTGGAACTCTGTACTTTTCCTCATAATCCTGTATGTAATAAGGAATCTCAAAATCTGACATTTTTTCTGTATTGAGCGTTATTCCCACTATTGAATGACCAGAAAGCAATTCTATTATGTCCATAAATTTCTTAACATCCGGTATAGGATACTTTTCAAAACCATCATAATAAAGGCGCTTAGGAGCATGCTGAAGCACTATAGCTTCAGGCCTAGCAGCAGCTATTATTTCAAATCCCCCTGGATAAGCAGGATGCAATATCCCGCCCTGGCCTTCAATTAATATAAAATCTGGATGATGATCCTTCCATGCTCTCACTACCTCACTTTCTATTCCTCCAGCAACAAAATCGTTGATCATTGCATCTATGAGTGCACAGTATTCTGCACCCTGCATCCATCCTGTTTGACCTGTACCAACAAATATGGCACTATAACCCATATCTTTCAATGCTTCTGTAAGCATTATTGTCGTAGTTCTCTTTCCAATAGCACTATCCGTCCCTAAGACTGCTACCTTAATTGCTTTAACATTCTCAATCTCTCCAGTGAAAAATTCCTGCTTCTTTAGAAACATTTTTCTTACATCCGTGATTTGAACACCCATTATATTTGCCATCGATGAAAATTCAGGATCATCACTAAGAAACTCATGCAATCCCGATACAATGTTCATGCCATTTAACATTGCTTTTAAAATGAAAGGTCTGTAATTCGCCGGTAAATAGCCTCCATCTGTAGCAGCTCCAATAATAAGAATATCAGGTTTAAGATATAGAGCTTCTTCAACATTTGAAAAAATTGGTATGTTTCTAGTTTTACCATCAAGAACGTATCCTGCATCCATACCTGAAAACTCTGAATCAATAACACCGACGATCTCGTATCTTTTGGAATATCTAACAAGACCATGTGCAGTCTTTCCATTGGTGGATCCATATACACCTTCTGCAAGAATTATAGCTCTTGGAAGAGTCATGGAAACACCCCGCGAGAGAGATCCATACAAAAATTCAAAAATGTCAACTCATTTAAACATTTAGGTGGATGGCCGTCGTCATCATCTTCCATTCTTTCTCACCATCTCTGAGAATATCACAGTAAAATTGGATATTAAGCTTATATAAAAATTTATCCTTAGTTTTTACCATATCTTCATAATATCATTTATTACGAAAGCTCTAAATGAAAAGAAAAAATAATTTAATAAGTAAAACAATATGCATATCAATGAACAGAAAAAGAATGGAAGGTTTCAAAAAATATTATTCTGTTAATGATGCAATAAAGGAATTTAAGAATAGATTATACCAATCTATAGATTTTGAATGTGTAAATGTTCTTGAATCATTGAACAGATTCTCTTTTGAGAACATTTTTTCAAAAATTGATCTTCCTAATGAAAATAAAAGCGTTGTAGACGGTTATGCTGTAAGATCGCTTGATGTATCAGGCGCTTCTCCTACAAATCCTGTGGAACTTTCAATCCTAGGCACTGTCAGTGCAGGTAAAAAATTTGAAAATGAACTTAAAAAAGATCAGGCTGTGGAAATTTACACAGGTGGTATAATGCCACTCGGATCTGATTGTGTTGTCATGGCTGAGGATTGTTTCAAGAATGATAATAAATTGATAGTAATGAAGCAGTGCTTCAAATATCAAAATGTATCAAAAAAAGGTGAGGATTTTACTAAAGGGGACATTATAATAAAAAAAGGTACATTCATCAGACCATTCCACATAGGGGCACTTGTATCACTGGGCATTGATAAAATTAAAGTGTTTAAGAGGGCAAAAGTTTCTATAATATCCACAGGTTCTGAATTAAAGAATTTAGATGATGATAAAGATGGCATAATAGATTCTACCAGGCCCATGATAATTTCTATTCTGAAGGAAAATTATTCAGAACCAATAGATTTTGGCATAGTAAACGATGATCCTGATAAAATAAGAAAAAAATTGATAGAAGCTTTAAAAATTTCTGATATGGTAGTTATTTCAGGAGGAACTAGCTTGGGCAATTTTGATCTTGTACCTGAAGCTGTAGAAAGCGTTGCTAAACCTGGAATTATTATTCATGGGATTGCAATGCGCCCCGCCAGAACAACTGGAATTGCATTTAACGGCAAAATCCCTATAATTATGGTTTCTGGCTTTCCTGTAGCAGCTTACATTGCTTTAAATCTTTTCTTTAGAGAATTTCTTGAAACTTTTTATAGTACGTCCTTAAATCCATTGCCTAAAATTAAGGGGAAATTAACCAAAAGATTCCCAAATCCTCCAGGGATTAGATCTTTTGTAAGGGTGAGAGTTTTTAAAGATAATGATACATATATGGTGGAACCATTAAGGCTGACAGGTTCGGGAATACTTTCAACTTTAACAAAAGCTAATGGAATAATGGAAATAAATGAAAATTCTGAGGGATATGATGAATATTCATTAGTTGAAGTAGAACTTACACAACCTATAGAGGAGGTGAACAATGATGCAAAAAATATTTCATGAACTTCTGTCAATTGAAAATGCATTAAAAAATATCGAAAGAGAATATGGTGAATTGAAGCCTAAGGGCTTCGAATTTGTAAATATAGATGATTCCCTTAACAGAATTCTTGCGGATGAAATTTATGCAAAGGTAGATTCACCACCATTTGACAGAGCGGAGGTTGATGGATATGCTGTTAACCATCTTGATCTTATAGGAGCCGATGAAGATAATCCATTATCATTGAAAATAATAGGTAAATCTGTAGTAGGAAAAATACCTGAAATTTCTATTACCCATGGAACTTGTATTGAAATATCAACTGGTGCACCCATTCCTCGTGGAGCAACAGCAGTAGTAATGATAGAATATACAAAAAGAGAGGGGGATATTGTAAAAATTTACAGGTCAATTTCAACTGGTGAAAATGTAGCTAACGCAGGATCAGATGTGATGGTAGGAGATACCACTCTAAGAAAAGGGAAGATTATAACGCCCTTAGATATAGCAATAATGGCCTCTCTTGGTTATGAGAAAATTCCTGTATACAATCAATTGACCGCAGGAATAATTTCTACAGGGGATGAGGTTGAATATATTGGCACTCCTTTAAAATCTGGAATGATTTATGACTCTAATTCACATACAATTTCTTCCTATTTGAGAGAAATTGGCATAAGAACAAAATTTTATGGTATTGCAAAAGACAATTATAATGAAATTAAAGAAATAGTGGAATCTGCAATGAATGAAAATGATATAGTGATCACCTCAGGAAGTACATCAGCAGGTGCAGGGGACTTAATTTACAATGTTTACGGTGATCTCGGCAAACTAATTGTCCATGGCCTAAAAATAAGGCCCGGAAAACCTACAATCGTAGCAATCTCAGTCAAAAAGTTATTGATTGGATTGCCTGGATTTCCGATGTCAGGCATAATTGCCTATCAATATTTTATAAAAACAATATTAATGAAATTGTCTGGTAACCTAAAATCTGAAATTAAAATAAAGGCAAAGCTTTCATCAAGAGTAAATTCAAGCAAGAATGTGGAAGAATTTTTTCCTGTCAATATAGTAAAGAGAGAAAATGAATTGAGGGCATATCCAATCTATGGAAATTCCGGCTCAATAACTTCAATGCTTTATGCAGATGGAATAATGAGCATTCCTGAAAATGTTAACTATTTGGATGAAAACGATGAAATTGAAATTAAGCTATTAAGCAATTTTCTAAGTATACCAGATTTAACAATAATAGGAAGCCATTGCCCTCTTTTGGAAAATTTAATTTCAAATATTAAAAATGTTAAATACATAAGAGTGGGATCAACAGCTGGTTGGTACGCTGTAAAAAATGGGGAAGCGGATATTGCGGGAACACATTTATTGGATGAAATAACAGGTGAATACAATACACCATTCCTTAAAAAATTTAATATTTCTGAAAAGGCAGTTATAGTTCGGGGGTATGGGAGAGAACAGGGAATTTTAGTAAAAAAAGGGAATCCTAAAAACATAAAGAATGTGAGTGATTTCCTCAGAGAAGATGTGACAATAATAAACAGGATAAGGGGTTCTGGTACGAGATCACTTCTTGATATTTTGCTAAAAAAAGAGGCGGAAATACAGGGTGTTGCTTTTGAAAATCTTATTCACAGAATAAACGGTTATCCCTTTGAAGGAAAAACACATTCATCGGTAGCATCAGCTGTATCCCAGAGTAGAGCTGATGCTGGTATTAGCCTTAAATTTTACGCCGAACTTTATAGACTGGATTTTATACCAATAGGACTGGAAATCTATGATCTTCTTGTTAAAAAAGATTCACTGCAGAAAGATGGTGTAAAAACCTTAATAAATTTACTAAAATCTGAAAAAACAGCTGAATTGATTAAGAAAAATTATCCTGGCTATACCTTGTTAGAAGATTCAGGATTAATATTAAAAACGTAAGGGAGAATTTCTCTTAGATCTTTCTTTTTTATTACTATTCGGGCATTCTTTTCTACAGATTCATCCAAAGGATCAAATGCAATGCTCGTTCCTACAAGTCGGAACATAGGAACGTCAACTTCCCCATCACCAACGGCAACTGTTTCGGTCCGCTGAATACCAAGTTTTTTTAACAAGTTCAAAAGAGCTATATCTTTTCTGTATGGATTTACCCTCATTTTTGCCTTTCCAGTTATAATTCCATTCTCATCAACTTCTAAGCCATTAGCATAATATATTTCTATTCCCATTTTTTTTGATACAATTTCGGCAATTATATCGAGTCCACCTGTTATAATTGCTATCTTTAAACCATTTTCTTTTATTTTTTCAATAGTTTCAAATGCGCCATTCATAAAAGGCATTTTTTCATAAATTTCCCTTAATTTTTCAATTGTTAGAAAAGGGTCCTTTTCCTTCCAGAGCATTACGTCCTTGTAAATAAAAGTTGGATAGTCTATTTTTCCTTCATTGAACAATCTAATATTCTCAATGTTATCCGTTCCAAAATATCTATGAATGAAATACCAGCTACTTTTGCAATCTGTTAAAACGCCATCCATATCAAAAACTATAAGTTTATTCATAATTTCATATTTTCAGGAGTAAGTGGTTCATCAAGAACGGTTTCAAACACTACAATAGTCATTGTTTTTTCAACACCTTCAACATTTCTGAGCTGATCGACTACGTATGATCCTACTTCTTCTACAGTCTTTCCTCTTACCTTCACAAGAAGATCCCATTCCCCAGCAATTATATGCACCTCTTCTACATTTTTCATAACTGATATTTTTTTTGCCAAAGTTCTCTGAGAGAGCTTAAAATTAGGAGAAAATGATATGAGCACAAAAGCAGTTACTGAAAAACCGAGCATTTTGTAATCTAAAATTGGCACAATTTTTTTTATTATACCATCTTTTATAAGTTTTTGAATTCTGTTATAGACTGTAATCCTTGGTATATTTGATTCTTTGGACACTTCGCTTATCTGAGCCCTTCCATTTCTTGAAAGGACTTTCAATATGGCCATATCCTTTTTATCAAGGTCCATAAACAACAATATGTTTTCATCATTTTAATTTTTTCTATGAATTCCTTTTAACAATATGTTTAAAATTTGTTAATTTTTAATAAAATTTAAGACAAAATTTTAAAATTTAAAACATAAATGTTAATAATAACTATTGTTTATTGACAATTATGGAATTACCTAAACCAATATATGAAATGAATGATTCCGAAATTGAGAGAAAAAAATTAATTGGAAACATCGGAACTTACGTATTGAAATTCTTATCTGATGAGTTCATAAATAATAATTTTCAATGGATAATGCCCGTTATATTCTCTAGGTCTACTGATCCTCTATGGCCAGATCCAGGTGCATCAATAGAAAAAAGACTGGAAACTGAAATTTACGGTTTTAATGTAAAAGTAACACAGAGCATGATAGTGCACAAAATTGTTGCTTGTTCCGTTTTGTACGAAAAATTGTTTACTTTTTCCCCAAATATAAGGATTGAGAAAAGGGAAAGGGCTGCTACTGGCCTGCATGCTTATGAATTTACACAATTGGATTTTGAGATGAGAAACGCAGAATCTAAGGATGTGATGAAATTTGTGGAAAATTTGATATATAAACTAAAAGAATCTTTGGAAAAAGAATTTGGAGATTTCGTTGAAAACGATCTTTTATTTAATTTGAAAAAACCACCTTGGAAAACATATGATTCTGAAAATTTAAAAATCGAATTCGGAAATGGATGGGAAAAGATTTTAATTGATTTAAAAGAGCCAGTATGGTTGATAAACATACCCAGGGAATTTTACGATTTTCAGGATTTTGAAACAGGAAGATGGGATAACTATGATCTTTACTTACCTGGTCTTGGTGAAGTGCTTTCCGGTGCAAAAAGGGAATTTGTATATAATAAAATGAAAGAAAAAATCATAAGGGATGACCTAAATGAGGAGAATTTCAAGGTAATACTTGACCTTGCCAAATCAAAAAGAATAAAACAATGTGCTGGAGCTGGCATTGGAATAGAGAGACTATTGAAATGGATCACAAATGTTGATCATATTGGTATGGTACAATTATTTCCAAGAGTTCCTGGTATAGTTTATGACCTTTGACGTTCTTTCGTGAATGTTTTAATGTTTTAGCTTTCAAGATCTTAAAACTTTATTATAAAAATACCTTTTTTACATGAGGTGAAGTCATGAGCTTTAAAAGACCTGGATAAAGAACATGGAATTTGATTACAGAGCCTATTTTGTATCTTTCAGTGCTTTCGGTGATATCTAAAATGATATGATCTCCACTTCCACCTAGAACTTTAATATCCCTGTCCAGCGGTATCAAAGACTCAACTTCAACATCCTGTTTTCCTAGAGCTATTATTGCTCTTTTTCTTATTCCTTTGTCTTCTATTTCTGGTATTTTTCCAAATGCATCAAGACCAATTTCTCCATACGGTTTAGAGGGTTTTTCTTTTATTTCTATTATTTCTGCATTTACCAAAAATGTATCATTGTTAAGGTATGCTATTTTCCTGTTGCCCGTAGTATCCCTTCCCAGTGCAATGGCCTCACCTATTCTCAATTGATTTATTCCATCTAACTTCCCTTCCTCAAATAAATGCAGAGTATCCGTGGCTCCACCTGAGACTATTCTTACATCTATACCAAGATCTACAAAATTGTCCTTCAAAGATACTAATTCTTCGATCTTTTCACGTGTAGGTATTACACCCCCATAGCAGCCTAGATTTGTACCTATACCCAAAAATTCCATACCAAAATCGAGTGATTTTTTCACAAATGAAAATAGATTTTCAGGCATTACACCTTCTCTGAGGTCCCCCATTTCTACCATCACTATATAACTGAATATTTTGTTATATTTTTTTGCGTAATATGATAAAGCTTTTAACGTTTCAATTTCAGTAACAAAAGCACCATCAGCATATTTAACCGTGTATTTGGCCTCTGAAATCTGAGGGGCTCTTATCTGGAAAATCTTTGCATCTATACCTGATTTCCTCATTTTTATGATATCCTGAATCCTTGAATCACCTAAGCTTGTAATTCCTGATTTTATCAAAATACTTGCATATTTAGGATTACCAAGCATTACTTTTGTTATACCTAAAATATCAATACCACCCTTTGACAATAATGATTTTAATTTTCTTGCATTTTCTTCAATTTTTTTTGAAAAAATAAAAATTGTTGGGTTCATAAAAAAATTAAGATAAGTCTTTTAAAGATTTTTCTATCCTGTTTATTGCTTCAGTTATTTCAGCTAATCCAATTACTAGAGGTGGCCTAAATCTTATTCCCTTTTCACCTGTCTTTAATGACAAAAGGCCATTTTTGTACATTAAATTGAATATTTGATCCCTTGTCTTCGTATCCTTAAGATCAAAGGCATCCATGAGACCACGGCCCCTTACATTACTCATTACTGGATTTTTATCTTGCAATTCAAGCAAACCTTTCACAAATGCTTCGCCCATTTTTGCAGCGTTTTCCAAAAGCTTCTCTTCATCCATGATATCTAATATTTTTTTACCTACTACCATATCAGCAAGGTTTCCACCCCATGTGGAATTTATTCTACTAGATACCTTGAAAACATTATCCTCAACTTCATCAACCCTTGGGCCTACCATTATACCGCAAACGTGCATTTTTTTACCGAATGCAATTATATCTGGTTTCACATCAAAGTGTTGATGCGCCCACCACTTTCCGGTTATGCCCATACCGCTTTGCACTTCATCAACAATGAACATTATTTCATTTTTTTTCGTTATTTTTTCAACTTCTTTAAAATACTCTTTCCTGAAATGGTTGTCTCCGCCCTCACCTTGAATAGGTTCAATTATGAATGCTGCAATATCATCCTGATTTTCTTTTATTGCTTTTTCCATTTCATCAATACTTTTCTTTTCAAGTTCTTCTACTCTTTTTAAATTTTCTGCATTTAAAGGAAAGGTTATTTTCGGGTTTGTTATCCTAGGCCATTTAAATTTTGGGAAATACTGCGTTTTCCTAGGATCAAATGTATTTGTTAATGAAAGTGTATATCCTGTCCTACCATGGAATGCCTCTTTAAGATGTATTACCTTATATCCTTTTTCTTCCTTGTGACCTCTAGTGAAATTCTTTCTTACTTTCCAATCAAATGCCGTTTTTAATGCATTTTCAACTGCAAGAGCTCCACCTTCAACAAAGAAGAAATATTTCATGTAATCAGGTGTTGCAATTCTAGATAAAGTATCGACAAATTCAGCCATTTCTACAGTATATATATCACTATTTGTTGGCTTATTTATTGCTGCCCTTTCCAATTTTTTTAGAAATTCTAATTCAAAAAATTTAGGATGATTCATTCCAATAGCTGATGTAGCAAAAAATCCAAAAAAGTCTAAATATTTTTTATCAAATCGGGAATCATAGATCCAAGCTCCATGACTCTTCTCCATGTCCAAAACCATATCATAACCGTCTGCTAATATTCTTTTGCTTAATATTTCATGAACATTCTTTGGTGTTATCATATTTTACAGTAATACAATTAAAAATAAATAATTTGTCAAATTCTAAATAAAAATTTAAAAATATATATAAATAAAATATAATTAAAAAAGATTAATTTATTTTAAATATTTTTTAGCTATTTTTTTATTTTTAAAAGAAAATACGAACCATGTTCTATCTCCTATGTCTACTTCATCTGTTACTGTACATTCATTATTATCCACAAATAAAATCTTATTTTCTTTTAATTTATTCCATGAAGGATCAGTTATTTTTAATCCTATTCCAAATCTAGGAGGTTCTTCAGACATTATGCATAAATTTAATTCTTTCATATTGCCATCTATAGTTATTTTCATCTTAGGGGCCCCCCCATTTCCTATGGAACCATTCTAGGTTTAGATACTTCAGCTTTTAATTTTTTACCCCTTATATCTATGTTTACTATATCACCTGGTTTTATTTCTTTTTTAACATATCCTAATCCAATACCTATTTTTAATATAGGTGACATAGTACCACTTGTTATGTACCCTACCTGTTTATCTTCTTTATATATTTTATAACCATGTCTTGGTATTCCTGGATCTATCATTTTAAAACCTCTAAATATATCATGATCAGTATTTTTAATTTTTAAAAGAGCATTCTTTCCAATAAATTCATGATCAAAATCAATTATCCATGAAATTGCTGCTTCTATTGGCGTTCTGTCCATATTAAAATCTGTACCACTGAGCAACATACCTTTTTCTAACCTTAATGTATCTCTTGCTCCTAATCCACAAGGCTTGAGATTATATACTTTTCCATAATCTATTAATGTATTCCATATTTCCATCGCATATTCATTAGGAAATATTAATTCAAAACCATCTTCCCCTGTATATCCTGTTCTTGATATCATAATTTTATTATAAGGAATAAAATTATCTCCTCTTGTTTCTATATTATTATAATTAATAAAATCAAAGGTAAATGTTTTCATTTTTGAATAATCATAATTAGTTAATTTCTTCATCAACTCAGAGCTTTTAGGACCCTGTACTGCTATACTTGAATATAATAAAGAACGATCATATATTTTTATGTTAAAATTTAATGATTTATCCATGATCCAATTATAAATCTTTTCAGCTGTTGCTGCATTAGGAACCAATAAAAATTTGGCTTTATTTACTTTATATACAATAGTATCATCTAATAAAATACCATTTTCATTTAAATAAGCACTATATTTTGCTTCAAATTCACTTATTTTAGATACATTAGTAGGTAGTAAATAATTTAAAAACTTCTCTGTATCATTGCCTTCTATTACAATATCCCCCATATGTGAAACATCAAATATACCCACATTATTTCTTACTGTTAAATGTTCATCAATAATACTAGAATATTCCAGTGGCATTGAAAAACCAGCAAATTCAACCATTTTAGCTCCTGCTTGTACATGTTCATCATATAACGGTGTTTTCTTTACCATGTAAATCACCTGAGAAAGATAATAAAATTAAAAGATATAAAGTCTTTTTCAGAATTTTCCATCGGAAATACCCCCGACCCCCTCTATAAATAATTTATGTATTCTAATATCATTTGTTAGTTCTGGATGAAATGTTAATGCAAACGTTTTATTTTTTTGAACAAATACTATATCTTTTTTATAAATGGATAAAATTTCAATTGTCGGATCATTAATGACCTCAATTATAGGGGCCCTAATAAATACTGCAGGAAATTGTGAATTGAATCCTTTAATATTCAGATTTGCTTGGAAAGATGAATATTGCCTTCCATAAGCATTCCTTTTTATATTTATATCAAGTAAACCGAGAGTATCTACTCTAGAATCACCTGTATTCTTTGATATAACTATTGCTCCTGCACAGGTCCCCATAATACCTAGATCATTACTATTAACCAAATTTTTTATAATATCTATAAGATCATTTTTCTTTAAAAACTTAGAAATTGTTGTACTTTCACCACCAGGAATAATCAAACCATTCAAATTTTTTAAATCATCTATATTCTTTACTAATAATACTTTACCATCAATGTTCAAATACTTAAATACATCCTTGACTATCTCATAATGTTCGGAAACATCTCCCTGAATATTTAGAATTCCTATTTCAATCATAAAAAAGCCAAAATAACAATAGATAGAAAAACATTACTAAAAAAATTTTTAAATTAAAACTATTATACTTAAATATGTATTATGAAATTATAAAAAAGTTAGAAGATGTAATAACAATTAAAGATAAAGTTTCAAAAGAATTGGAAGTTACAAAATTTCTTTTGAAATATCCTAAAAATCCAATCTATTTTAAAAACCTAGATGGATACGAAGCGGTAGGCAATATATGGGCAGAAAGAAAGAACATATCTAAAGCCCTAGGTAATGCTGACATATTGCAATCTATACTGTATGCAATAAATAATCCTATAAATTATGAAATTATGGAAAATAATCCTTTCAAAAATTACAATGATTTTTCATTAAAGGATCTTCCCATACCAAAGTATTTCGAAAAAGATGGATCGAACTACATAACAAGCGGTATCGTATTTTCTGAAAAGGACGGCAAAAAAAATGCATCTTTTCACAGAATGATGGTAATTGATGAAAAAAGAGCAGCTGTAAGATTAGTTCCAAGAGATCTTTACAGGATGTACAATGAATCTATTAAAGAAGGGAAAGAATTAAAAATCTCAATGGTAATAGGAGCGCATCCTAATTTTTTGATTGCAGCAGCTACATCAATAGATTATAGTATAGATGAATCGACCATAGCATCATCTTTAAGACTAAAAACTTTAGGGGAAAAGGAGAAAATGGTAAAATTATCTAATAACATTAACGTCCCTTTTGAAAGCGAATATGTTTTTGAGGGAAAGATTATTGATGAGAAATATCCTGCTGAAGGACCTTTTTTGGACGTTACTAGAACATATGATATAAAAGAAAATCAACCAATTGTAATATTTGAAAGAATGTATACAAACGAAAGACCAATATTTCATATTCTTCTTTCAGGTGGATATGAACACTATAATCTGATGGGTATGCCAAGAGAACCAACTATATATCAGGAAATTAAGAAAAAAGGTATTAATATACTTGATGTAAAATTAACATATGGAGGATGTTCATGGCTTCATGCCATTGTAAAAATAAAGAAAAAGAATGAAAATGATGGAAAAGTTGCAATAGAGGGGGCGTTCCAGGGCCATAAAAGTCTAAAACACGTTGTAGTTGTTGATGAAGACATAGATATCAATAATTTAGAAGACGTAGAATGGTCTATTGCAACCAGATTCCAAGGTGACAGAGATATGGTAATCAAAAAAGAAAGGGGAAGTTCACTTGATCCGAGCAGATATGAAAATGATATTACCACTAAGATTGGAATAGATGCCACAATTAAAGGAGAGGAAAAAGAAAAATTCAAAAAGGAATTTTAAAAAACATTGTTCTACAAAATTTGAATATCATAAAAAAGGAGTGTGACCGAAAAATAGTAAAGGTCAGTTGATTGTCATAATTTTCTCTTAAAA
>JBMFSK010000027.1:0-15581 GCA_049967595.1 Thermoplasmata archaeon | reverse complement strand
TTCGAACCGGTGATCTCCGCTGTGTGAGAGCGACGTCATAACCAGCTAGACCACGGGCCCTTTAGATGGTTTATTTTAATACTTTATATAAGTTTTTGCAATCTTTCCAGACCTTCCATTATATTTTCTTTAGATGTAGAATATGAAAATCTCAGATGATTCTCACCAGAATGGCCGAATGAAATTCCTGGAACAACACTTATGTTTAATTCCTCTAGAAGAAAATTAGCCATTTCCATTGAATTATTTCCTTTGTAATTGAACCTTGGAAATATGTAAAATGTAGCATTTGGTCTGATCACAGAAAATATACTCATTTTGCTAAGTCCTGAATATATAATATTCCTTCTTTCTTTGAATTCTTCCACCATTTTCACCGTGTCCTCAGAATCTTCTAAAGCCTTCAAAGCTGCGTACTGAGAGAATGTTGGTGAGCATGTTAAAGTATGCTGCTGAATATTATCCATATACTTTATTAAATTCTGATCCGCAATAAGATAACCGGCACGCAATCCTGTCATAGCATGTGACTTAGAGAAACCGTTTACTGTAACTGTCCTCTGAAACATACCTTCTAGAGAAGCTATTGAAATATGTTTCCCCTCAAAAATGAGCTTTTCATAAATTTCATCGCTTATTATATATATATCATTATCGATAGCAAGATCTCTAAGAATTTTAAAACTTTTCATATTCAGAACAGATCCCGTGGGGTTTGAAGGTGTATTTATCAAAATTACCTTTGTTTTCTTATTTATTTTATTTTTCATCTCTTCCTCATTAATCTGAAATCCGTTACTTTCATCCAATTTATAATAAACAGGTCTAGCACCAACAAGGTGAGCCATTTCCACATACGATACCCATCCTGGGTCTGGAATGAGAATTTCATCACCCTTGTCAAGAAGTGCCAAATAAGATATGTATATAGCAAATTTTGTGGGTGTAACTATCACATTTTTAGCACTTGCTTCTACATTGTTCTCAATCTTATATTTATTTGCAATTTTTTCCCTTAGCTCTGGTATACCAGGGCTTGGAGTATAATGCGTTTTACCATCAAACATTTCGTTACATGCGGATTCAAGAACTTTTTTAGGAGTTATGAAATCAGGCTCACCTAATGAAAATGAAATAATTTTTTTACCCTGTGCCCTAAGCTCGTTCTCTCTTGTAAGAAGACTTATCGTTGCCGATGGAGATAAAGATTTTACAGCCTTTGATACCATAGGATGTGAATGAAAATCGTTTATTTAAAAATTATTAGAATTTTTTTCATCTACGATTCTTTTCTTTAGATCATCCACTATTTCTTTAGTATAATTTCTTTCCCTCTTCATGCTTATAATTCCTATTGTTATTGAAATTAGTGATCCAAGCATTGATATAAGAATAAGAATATGCCCTATAAATCCTCTTGTTGTGAAGAATATGGCTATAGAAAAGGCAAGGCCTATAATAGATCCCGCAATTGTATAAACAAAATAAAACAATGTGGATACACCAGCATCTATCCTCTTCTTTAAAGATAATTTTTCTTCCAGATCCCTCAAAAACTCATAACTATAAGCAATTTCTTCATAATCTTTATTTTTTGAAAGCAATCCTTTAATTTTTGTATCCAATTCCTGTATCTCTTTATTCAGTTCTGAAATCTCAGGCAAATTTTCTATTCCATTCATCTTCTTTATAATGTTTTCGATTATTTCATAAATAAAGGATCTTTTTTGCATAATCAAAATAATTAAAAACAATAGATAAGCTTATGTGTCCATTATTAAATTATAATATCAAAATATGATAATTTTAAAATACAATAATTACTTTTTTGAAGAGGTGAGTAATATGAAGAATTGGCATGGGTTTGAGGTTGTTGAAGAATGGTATCCTTCTAGTGATTATAATAAATGCAGTAATTGCGGCATGTGCCTACTCGCCTGCGGCAACAGGGTTTTTGCATGGTCAAAAAATGATGGAAAATTCAAAGTTGAGAATAAATCGAACTGCGTTCTCGGATGCACAACATGTGCAAAGCTCTGCCCCGAAGACGCGATTTCTTTTCCGGATGAACCCAAAAAGTTCATTACAAAACTTCTCATGGAATATAAGATATATCCAAAGGTAAAGGAAGAATTGAAAAAAAGATTGGAAAAGTATCCTGATCATAAGGTAAATTCAATAAATGTGAATGTAACTTATGACCCGAATAATGAATTTTCAAAATGGCATGGGATGAAAAGAAAGGATATTATTTGGTATCCAAAAATAGATGAGAATAAATGTACGGGTTGTGGCTTATGTGTTGTCACATGCTCTGAAAAGAGGAATGTTTTTGGCTATGATCCTGAAAAAAGAAAAGCTGTTGTTCTTTTCCCTAACAACTGCATGGTTGGCTGTAACAATTGCCAAATCGCTTTTATATGGAACGCAATCTCTTTTCTTGATTTTTCCATGGTAAAAAATATGTCAGAGGGAGTTTTGAAAACAAGCCCTGATCTAATAAAAAATGAAATCACATGGAAAATAAAGAACCAAGAACTCTCCATATGAAGAAATAAAGCTAAAAACTGCACTTTTTTAAATTTTTGTCATAATTAGCGTAAAGGCCTGTTTTTGATAATTTCAATGATAACAAAAATTAGTATAGAATAAATAAAATAGAACAATAGAACAGAAAATCTATTATCCTAAATGGGTTTTCTAGAAAATTATCTTTATTGCGATCTAAGCTTTTTCTATCTATTTTTTGTTGTAATCACGATGGATATAGACACTCATGCTGAAGACCCATTGGATGCTCATTATTTGGATACAATTAAATAGAAAAAAGCATTTTGAATTATATGTAAGTGATAAAAATGGCCAATGATGGCTGCAGCTTTAAAAATGTGGAAAAAGTAAATGTTAAGGATTTTCAAAAATTAGAGGAAATCATTAGCGTTATTTCGAACAAAACAAGGTTGGCAATACTTTTTATACTTCTGAAATATGATGAGATCTGCGCCTGTGAGCTAGAATCAGTGCTGAATATGCGTCAACCTACGATCACATCTCATCTGATCAAATTATACAATGCTGGAATTCTTATAAAAAGGGAAAAATGGAAATTTACCTATTACTCTCTGCAGAAAAATTTCAAACCATTAATTTTAAGCTTAATAAATTTTAAAAAATGATTCAGTGAAAACCAATATTCATTCCAAGAATCTCTGCTATTTCTTTATATCTGTTCCGCAGTGTAACTTCTGTAATACCAGCAGCTTCGGCAAATATCCTCTGAGCCTTTCTTTCATGGTTCAGAACAGCAGCTATGTAAAGTGAAGCTATGGCAATACCTATGGGTCCTTTGCCAGATATTTTACCGTTTTCAGAAAGGTTTTTGATTATTTCGATTGCCTTTTCCTTTGTTTCTATGCTCAGCTTTAACTTATCCCTGAAATATTCGACGTAATCAGTAGGTGATTGTGGAGAAAGACCGAATTTAAGAAAACGGTTCTCTACTCTGTAAGCTTTTGCAATATTTTTTCTTGAAGCCTTTGTAACATGGCTAATTTCCTCAAGTGTCCTTGGTATACTATACATCCTACAGGCAGCGTATATAGATGCAGATGCAAGTGCTTCTATGCTTCTTCCTCTTACCATTTTCAGGTTCATTGCCCTCCTATAAATCATTGCTGCTGTTTCTCTAACATCTCTTGGTATGTTAATATTTTCTGCAATCCTATCAAGTTCTCTCAAGGCAATGCTCAGATTCCTACCATCAGGAGATCTTATCCTTGAGTTCCATTTTCTTAATCTGTAAAGCTGAGATCTGTTTCTTAAAGGTATCTTTTTTCCATATGAATCTTCATTTTTTAAGGATATTTCAGTGCTAAGACCTTTATCATACATCATAAACGTGTTGGGAGGACCCACCCTAGCTCTTTCCATGTACTGGTCATTGTCAAAGGAACGCCATTCTGGACCCTGATCGATGAATGTATCATCTATAACGAGACCACAATCCTGGCATATCAATTCCCCTCGTTCATAATTTCTTATCAAATGCGTTGACCCGCAGTTTGGGCATTTCTCTATTTCATCAATCCATGTTTTATGATTTTTCATCATAAAAATCACTCTATTTTTTTATCATGATGCCCTCTTCCTTTAGCTCATTTATCTTTTTGAAATATTCTTTAATTGTCATGGCATAATCCTTGATCTCTTTTAGCCTTTTACTGTTTCTGTATTTTGTAACATCAATGTTTGAGAGAGGCTCAAGAAATTCCTCCGTTATCATTTTTCTTCTTTTCTCAAAAACATCTATGAAATTTATGTTTGCTGTATAGGCTATTTTCTTTCCTTCTTTTACCCTTTCAACAAGGTTGTTCTCAATTAGATCCTTCATGGATGAATATATCATTGTTGGAGAATATCCTGTTTTTTCTGATATTTCCCTTATACTAATCGGCTTTTCGGAAAGAGCAAGAATGGAATATATTTTACACATGGCTTCATTCAGGCACATGTTTCGCATGAGCTTTCTTATCAATAATGCAACATCATCCATTTCCATTTTAATCACCCATGAAATCAAGAGTCATTGCCCTTTTTGCATATGGTATAAGTCTTTTGAACACGAAACCATGCGTCTTTGCTATGTCCCTAATAAGGTATAAGGGCCTCACATAAAATGATATGTATGCCCAAGTTAGCCATTTCAATATCTGATCCGATGTAAAATTCTTCAGTTTTATTACAGGTGAGAGTGTGGTAAATTTCCTCCAGTTCATAGTAAGAAGCAATTTCCTTTCCATCACGTAATCCCACAATCTCGTCCCAGGATATGGCGTAGCTATGGTAAATTGAGCGACCGTTACACCAACGTTCTTGGAAAATTTAATGGTTGTTTTTACATCCCTTACAGTATCATCAGGAAAGCCAATAATGAAGGATCCAAGAGTGTGAAGACCTGCCTTGTTTGCCTTCGCTACAGATGCCTTTGCCATGTCAAGGGTTATACTTTTTCCAATGAAATCCAATATCGCCTGGGATCCGGATTCAATACCAAAATATATTGTATGTGCCCCGGCCTTTTTCAGGTTTTTCGCAATTTCTTCATTGAATAGATTAACTCTTGCAGACCCTGACCATCTGATGTCAAGACCTTCATTGTAAATCCTATCTGTAAGTTCTATGGCCCTTTTCATATTCAATGTAAACGTGTCATCCAAAAATTCAATTTCTCTTTTGTTATATTTGTATCTTAAGGTTTTCAGTTCATCTATTACCCTTTCAACAGAGTGACCACGCCATTGTTTTCCGAATTGAAGTGATGATGAACAGAAAATGCAGTTATAGGGGCATCCCCTGGATGTCATTATTGTACCAAATTGCACGTTATCAATTTCATATTTTTCCATGGGTAAAAGATCCCATGCAGGCTCCGGTATTGTATCAACATCCCTGATCAATGGCTGTGGCGGATTATTCATTATTCCATTTTCTTTTCTGTATGCTATTCCAAGAACTTCCTTTGGGTCCTTTTTCTTTTTTATAACATCAAGAATGCCTGAAAAGGCAATTTCACCTTCGCCCTTCACAACATAATCCATTTCAGGACTTTCTTGCAATGTTAATTCAGGAACAAATGTCACATGGGGACCACCTATGATTGTTATTGTGTCTCTGGAAAAACTCTTTGCCATCTTGGCAACGGCATAAGCGTCAGGGATCATAGACGTTGTAGACGTTATTCCCACTATGTCGGGGGAATATTGTTTAATTATTTTTTCAACATCAGCGTAAGTAAGATTCTCTGCAAGCGAATCCACTATCTTGGCATCAAAGCCCTTTTCCCTGGAAATTGATGCTAGATAAGCAAGACCAAGGGGGGGTCCAGTAGTACCGATCACACTTTTTATAGCCGAATCAGTAGGTGGCGATATAAATAATATTTTCATCATTTACCACCAGTTTCAGACATGAGCAATAATTCCTTTACTACATCATCATAATATTTCTGGTTGTATGTACAACCTGGATCTGGACCAAGGTAATTGCCAAAGTAACCGTATGCTCTGGCCCTGCATCCACCACATGGATTCCTGAATACGCAAGATTTGCATGATTCCTCATAAAGATCTCTGTTTCTCAATTCCTGCAATACCTTAGAATTTTCCCATATTTCCTTAAATGGTTTTTCTCTTATATTACCAACCTTTATTGGCAGGAATACGCATGGGCCTACATCACCGTTATCTTCGAGAGATGCATAAAGTCTCCCTGCACCACAACCACCTATGAACTCGGCCATGCCTACACCCGTAGAACCGTAATCAGCAGATGCAAAATGTGTAGGAGAGTATGTTTTGCCAGTCCCCTCCAGAACCCTCTCTATACCTATCTGCGAGTATGTTGGGCTTGTGGAAAATATGTCTATTTTCTTGTCCTGCCATCTATCATAGAGATAATTCAGCAGATCGTTCCTTTCTTTTGGTGAAAGATCCTGAGAAATTATCTCCTTACCTCTTCCAGTTGGTACGAAATTGAAAACTATAAATTTTTTAACTCCAAGCTGGATTGAAAGATCTATCATCTGAGGTATTTCAGAAATATTGTATTTTATTGCTGTAGTTGCTATAGCGGTATCGAAAGCCCCAGATTGAACAACATTCTTAATGCCTTCCACCGTTCTTTCCCATGCGCCTTCTACTCCTCTGAACATATCATGTGTTTTTGGTTCCGGGGCATCAAGACTAACTTCTACATATTTTATTCCAACATTCTTCAGCTTCTCCACATTTGTTTTTGTGAGCAACGTGCCGTTCGTTGCTATGGTGGTATACATTCCTTTTTTGGAGGCGTATTCAGCCAGTTTCCAGAAATCCGGGCTTATTAATGGCTCTCCGCCTGAAAAAGAGAGCATTGTCACCCCAGCCTCATCGAATTGATCAACAGCATTGAGTTTTTCTTCTAGAGTTAGCTCATCCTTATGCTTCAACGGACCAGCATTCGCATAACAATGAAGACATTTTAAATTGCACTGTTTAGTTATGTTCCAAACAATAAGAAGAGGAGCTTCAAAAATCTGTGGCTTTGTAATTCCATATTTTGCAACTGATCTTAATGTTATCGCAACACCTTTCCTAACGAACGCTTCTTTCAATGCATTTTTAATCAGAGAAATATCTTCTATGCCAAATGTTTTCATTGCTCTCTTTAAAGCAGCTTCTATTGTTTTTACCTCTAAGTCTTCACCTATGGAATTTGGTTCTTCCACTTCTGCAAAAACACCCAAAACATGTTCAAATTTCTTTGGGGTTGTCATTCTTTTCATTATGAACTTAGTAAACCTGTTATCCACTATTTTTTGAAACTGCGAAACAAGCTGCGTTGTATCTATTTTTCCAGTATAAGAGGATACTACATCTCCACCAACTTTATTATCCATTTTTTCACCTTCTTTATTTTATTATAATTTTGATAATTTCAGTAATAACGAAAATTATTGTTATTTATAAACTTTTCTCTTTACTTACCATGTTAATTTTATAAAAAAATTGTTATTTTAAAAATTTTAAATCTGGGATAATAATCTGAAACATTAATTTAAACATTAAAAAGAAATTGAGGCTGATTTAATATTCTATGTTTTGCGATGTTGACTAAGAACAATTCATATTTCTAGTTAAATCAAAAATAAATTTTTTCGACAGAAATACAGAAAGATTATTTAATCCATTTTTTATGTTTCTAATGATGAAAGGCCCTAAATTGGATAAGCTGAATTTAGACATTGTTGATTTATTAGAGGAAAATTGTACCCTTACATACCAGGATATTGCGAATAGGTTAAATAAGAATATCTGGACTGTAAGAGAGAGAATTGACAATCTAAAAAGGAAAGGTGTGATTCAAGGGTGTAAAGCAAAGATCAATTATTATATGATAAATTTAAATTGCAAAGCCTATTTATTTTTTAATCTACCACCGGATAAAATAGATGATTTTATCAAGTTTGCAAAATCTCAGAAAATGATTAAAAAACTGACAATAATCAGTGGTGAAAGAAGATTCATTGCCGAAGTGGTTGGAGAAAACTGCTCTTTTGTGAGGGATTACATAAAAGAAAATTTTGTTAAATATGGTATTTATGATACCTCACTAGAAATTGTTCTTGAGGAACCTATAGGTTAAATTCTTTTCGCCCCAAAAGTTAAAATACTTATGTTTTAAAACCAATTGAATCATAATGTAATTGTGCAATTTTTGTATAAAATAAGTCATCTAATTGAAAATATTGTAAAGAATACATAAATATTGTAAAGTCATTTGAGTCTGATATGAATGAAAAATCAAAGCTTGTTAAATTAAGAGAACATCTGGACAAATTCCTAGCCGTATACGTTGTGATTTCAATCATAATTGGCTATATCCTAGGAATAACATATTCAAAATGGACAATTTCAAACAGTGGTCTAATAAACGATCTAATGATGGCATCAATATTCATTATGATATTCCCAATGATGCTCATGCTGAATTTAAGCGGTCTAGCTAAGGCGTTCAAATCCTGGAAAATGCTAGTTATAGTTTTGTTAATGAACTTTGGGTGGGGCCCATTAATGGCAATTCTCTTAGGAGATCTGTTTGTTTCCAATCCTCTTCTTAGATTGGGAATATTCCTAGCATGGCTTGTTCCCTGCTCATCAATGAGCATAGGTTATGTCGGCTTAATGCGAGGAAATATAGAAGCAGCAACAGCGCTTGTAGCAATTACATTCATAGTTGGAATTCCTATAATTCCTCTCTTTGCGGGATGGTATGGATCGGTGTACCATTTAAGTGTTTCAATGTCCCTGCTTATAATAACAATAATTGAAATAATAATTGTACCTTTGATCATAGGTCTTGCACTGCACCAATTTCTGGTTAATAAAATGGGGCCAGAAAAGTTCAAAAAAATATCGCCTATATTCCCGAGCATCACTACAATAGGTATGTTCCTTATTGTGTTCTTTATATTTCTGGGCCATGCAGTCCTTGTTGCAACGCATTTCGAGCAGGTAATAGGAATATTCTATACCGCAATGGTATTCGGCACAATTTCACTTATATTCGTGACACTTTTACTAAAATACCTAAAGTTTGATTACTGGGATTCCATGGCAATGATTTTCCCAAGCATAGGGAAGAATGAGGCAACAGCTATTGCAATTGCTGCCACAGCATTCTCACCGTTTGTTGCTATTGCACCCGCAATATTCCCGATATTCCAGATAATATTCCTTGTTACTTACATAAAACTAAGACCTAAAATTGCTCATTTCTACGGCATAAAGACCAGAGATGTTGAATTTAAGGAATTTCATTTACAGAATGCTACAGGAGGTAAGTAAATATGAAAAAAATTTTGTTTCCAGTAGATTTTTCCTGCAATACTGAGAGCATTGTGAAAAAGACGCTAGATTTTATTTCTGATATTGATAGCATATATTTTCTCTATGTTATTCCTTTGTCTGTAAAAGAGCTAGAAGATTATGTGACTGAGGATTACACAAAATCTGCTAAAGAAATTGCTGAGAAAAAAATGAAAACGTTCATAAAAAATTTAGACCTGCCTGGAAAATACAAGGTAGATTATGCAATTGCCGATGGAGATCCTGCAAGAGTAATAATCGATCTCGCAAATACAGGAACATTCGATGCAATAGTTCTCGGCCACAGGGGATATTCTTATGTTGAAGATTTTTTCATAGGAAGTGTAACTATAAAGGTAATTTCAAGGGTGAATATTCCTGTAATAGTGATAAAGAAAACAAAGAAAAAAGATTGCGATTAAAACAATAAAATTTAATCCTTTTATTATTATCCTTTTTTATGCTTACTTTAGTAGGTCTAGGTTTAAACCCTAAAAAACATTTAACTTTGGAAGGTATTGAAAAAATAAAGAATGCGGACGAACTTTATTTAGAAATGTACACTTCTAGACTTATGGATACTTCAAAAGGTGAACTAGAAAATTTTTTAGGAAAAAGAATTGAGATTATTGATAGAAAAACTGTTGAAAGCGATTTTCTTTTAAATGTTTCTAGCAATAGAAACATTGTTCTTCTTGTTCCTGGAGATCCTATGATGGCCACTACGCACATTGAATTGAAGATAAGCGCTTTCAATAGAAGCATTCCTTTTGAAGTTGTAAACGGAATTTCAATACAGTGCGTAATCCCCTCTATACTCGGTCTGCAGAATTATAAATTTGGGAGATCTGTTTCGATTCCTTTCCCTGATTATGATTATTATCCCCGTAGCGTTTACGATTTTATTGCTGGAAACAAGAAAATGGGACTTCATACCTTAACTTTTCTTGATCTCAGAGAAGATCTGGAAATGTCTGCGGTAATGGCATTCGATATACTTTTGAAAATGGAAGAACTCTACAGGCAAGATATAATAAACGAAGATACTATAGTGGCAGTAATTTCCAGAGCAGGATCTTCTGCGCAAAAAGCGGTTGCTGGAAAAATAAAAAAATTATTTGAACTTCCTCTTGGCCCTACACCACAAATTCTTGTAATTATAGGAAATCTACATTATATGGAAAAAGAGGCGCTTGAAAAATTCGCCTCTTTAAAAGAATAAAAATTATCTGCTCATTAATCTGAGCATGTCTAAAGCATTCACAAAGACTCTGTTTCCTGTAATGAATCTAACAATGTTTATTACTTCCTGAATTTCATCTATACTTCCATTATTTTTTATTATTTGGTTCAAGTAAACTTTTTCACATTCATTATCGTGAATTGAAGCACTAACCGCATATGCTATTAAAAAAACATATTTCTTTTCCAGTCTCCTTGAATTCAAAAGTTCTGCCTTTTCCCTTAAATGCTCTTTGAGCATTTCTTTTGAAAACTTAGATAGATTTTTTATTCTTTCTGGAATAATACCTGATTCACTTTCAACTTTTTCGAGTATATTTTGAGTTTCATCATCTACTTCATAATGATTATTGTCAATGAAATAATCAATTGAAGACAGAGTTGATGACATGAGTGACATTTTAGCGGCCCTTAAAGAATCTATTATTTCCAGATCTTCAGCGCCAAATTTTTTAGCAAGCTTAAAATGTATCATTGCAGATTCTTTTGGGCAATTTGCTACTGCAACTGAAAGAGCAATAAGTGCTGCTATCTTTTTTGGTAAATTTTTTCCACCTAAATATAGATTCAAATTTTCATTGAATTCCTCAATAGCTATCCTTTCATCAAATTTGTCCAATAATTTAATTACCTCTGGAAGCTCTCCAAGTGTTGATTCTGCAAACTTTTTTATTTCATCAAATTCTTTTGCCATAGAACTTGCATAAAGAAAATAATATTTTATACTTGTCTACAATTAATTTAATTTTTTATTCAAAATTATACAATTATTGCTCTATCTTAAATGAAACCTTTATTTCAATGCCCGCTTTTTGCAAAATTACAGCAGATGGGGAATATTTTTTGAAAGTAAGATCAATTGCCTTTTTCATTTCAGATTCAGATACTTCACCTTTAATAATGTATTCCAATTCTATTTTTTTAAAAATTCTTGGCGGATTAGGCTCCTGATCCCATTTAACATTAACATTAATGTCACGAAAATTTTCATGCATTTTTTTTAGTATTGTAACTATACTGATTGTCGTGCATGCCGTTACTGCAGAAATTATCGTATTCATTGGTGCATTTCCATCTATTCTTTCTGCATCTATTACTGTTTCCCTGTTATTCATTTCTACTTTCACTTTCATTTGTCCCAAATAACTGGCTTTGCATTCCATAATTGTAGATTATTTTCAAAGATAAAAATGATTGGAAATCTTAATCTAATATGATAAATTTCAGGAATTGATGTATGAGCATTTATTGTACCCAAAATCTATTGCAATCATTGGAGCTTCTAAAGACGAGAGAAAAATAGGAAATGTTGTATTAAAAAATTTAATTTATTACGGTTATAAGGGAAAAATATACCCTATAAATCCAAAGAATGAAATAATTTTTAACTTGAAAACTTATCAATCAATAAAAGACATAGAAGATGAAATAGATCTTGCAGTTATTACGCTACCTGCACAGCTTGTTCCTGATTCTGTCAAAGAATGCGTTGAAAAGAAGGTAAAATATGTGATTGCCATAGCTGGTGGATTCTCTGAAACTGGCGAAAAGGGCAGGGAGCTCGAAGAAAAAATTTTTGAATCGATTAAAAATTCAAACACCAGGATAATAGGGCCTAATACTGTGGGAGTCTATCTACCAAGATCAAAGGTAAGCACAGCATTAACACTTCCTGACAGAACAGCACTTCCAGGGGAAGGATATCTTGCATTCATTTCCCAGAGTGGTGCACTGGGTCTTCTCACTATGGATACAATTTCTGAATATGGAATAGGCATTTCAGCCTTCATAAATTTGGGAAACAGGCTAGATCTTTCTGAAACTGAATTACTCGATTTTTTCAAAGAGGATGAAAATACAAAAAGTATAGTGCTTTACCTTGAAACGTTTAAAAATGGAAGGGAATTCTTTAACAAAGCTAAACAAATAGTGAGAAGCAAGCCAATAGTAGTACTCAAATCCGGAAGAACAGATGCAGGTGCAAAAGCCGCTTCCCTTCACACTGGGGCACTTGCAAC
Organism: Thermoplasmata archaeon; assembly: GCA_049967595.1. Lineage (GTDB taxonomy): Archaea > Thermoplasmatota > Thermoplasmata > Thermoplasmatales > ARK-15 > ARK-15. Next base: position 2,917 of record JBMFSK010000027.1, on the reverse strand, counting down.
AAACGATAGCATTGTAGAAGGCATGATAAAGCAGGCTGGTATTGTAAGAGCTTATTCTGAAACTGAGCTCATAGATTACGGAAGGGCACTTGGTTATCAAAAACCTCTTTATGGGGATAGAATTGCAATTTTAACAACTGCAGGTGGGTTGGGGGTGATCACTGCGGATTATGTTTCATCTGAAAACAATGGTGTTGGTCTTAAAATAGCAAAGTTAAGCGATAAAACAAAAGAGGATCTTAGAAATGTAATAGTTCCTTTCGGGTCTGTTGAAAATCCTGTGGACCTAACCGCCGATGGTTCCACAGAACAGTATGATAAGGTAATAGATATACTAAACAAAGATGATAATGTTGATGGTCTCATAGTATACGCACTTTTCCAGACGGCAAAGGTGGATGCATCTTTAATCGATGTTCTTGAAAAACATATGAATGGAAAACCAATGGTAGTAGGTATTCTAGGATCAAAATTCGGAAAACAGATGCTATTGGAAACAGAAAAAAGAGGTATACCAGCATACCCATCTATGGAAAGATCTGTAAAGGCTATGAAAGTGCTATATATGAGAGGAAAATATCTGAAAGGGAGGAATTGTAGATGACAGAAAAGAAGGTAATAGAGGAAAGAGAAGTTAAGGAAATGTTAAAAAAATATGGAATAGATATACCTGAGGGTACAGTGGTCTCAGATCTTCCTGCTAAGATTGATCTTTCTTATCCTGTAGTGCTTAAAGTTTCAGACCAAAACATATTGCACAAAAGCGATGTTGGTGGTGTGGCGCTGAACATTAATAACTATAATGAGCTGTCATTAAAATTCAAAGAGATGAAGAGCAAGTTTCCAAAATCCAAATTTCTTATTGAAAGTATGGAAAAGCCGGGTGTTGAGATAATTATTGGTCTGGTACAGGACAGAACATTCGGTTTATCAATAATGTTCGGCCTTGGTGGTATTTTTACAGAGCTATACAGGGATGTTTCATTCAGACTCGTTCCAATTGAGGAATATGATGCAAGGGAAATGATAGAAGAAATCAAAGCAAAAAAAGTATTTGAAGGCTTCAGGGGTATGAGAGCAGATAAAGAAAAGGTTATTGATCTCTTGATGAAAGTCTCATCTTTTGGAAAAGATCATTACGACTCAATAGACCAGCTGGATCTTAACCCTGTGATCGTTAGAGATGATAGAGCGGTAGTAGTTGATGCAAAACTTATATTGAAATGATTATTCCCTGAAATCCACGCCAACCGTTCTTATTCCAAGTTTAGGAATGTATAGCAAAACTCTCTTATGCCTTGTTTTTTCAACTCTTTCTCTGATTGATTTGACTAATTCAGGTGAAATTTTAAGTGCTTTGGCTATCTGATCGTCGGGCATAAACTGCTCAATGCCGTATAGAATCTTGTCAAGAAGATCATAACTTATACCCAGTTCATCTTCATCCGTTTGCCCCCTCCATAGGCCTGCTGTTGGTACTTTTTCTATTATTTCCTTTGGTAGGCCAATCTTTTTTGCTAGCAAACGCACCTGAGTTTTATAAAGATCCCCTATTGGGTAAAGATCTGCGGCACCGTCCCCATATTTTGTAAAGTAACCTGTAAGCAATTCAGTCTTGTTGCTGGGCCCAACAACCAAACCATTCTCACTGTTAGCTATAGAATAAATAATTACCATTCTCAATCTTGCCTTTATGTTACCAAGTATTATCCTATCACTATACATTTTTTTAAATTCATTCAAAAATGGGTCCAAACTGATCACTCGGAAATTTACACCCAGTTCATCGCAAAGTTTCCTTGAATCAATTTCATCCTGAGGATTACTTTCACTGTCTGGTATATGAACTGTTAAGATGTTTTCCTTGTTTATACTTTTGGATATCAATACGGTGACTAATGCGCTGTCTATGCCTCCGCTAATAGCAATTACTGCCTTTCTGTTTTTTATAAATGATCCTGCAAATTCCTCTATTGTCTCTTCAGCAAGGTAGGGTAATGATAATTCAAGCATGGTTATGTTTAATGTTATTAATGAATAAAAAATTAACCCAAGTTTTAGGAAAAAATTCCAAAAGATTTATTATCAGTTTAACATTATTGCAAAAATACATGGAACCAGAAGATTCAAAATTTAAACTGGATGAAATCGATGCAAAAATAATTGAAATATTGATGAAGGATGCCAGGGCCTCATTAGAAGAAATAAGCGAAACGCTGAAAATTTCAAAGTCTACAGTACATTACAGAATAAGAAAATTGAAAGAAAACGGTGTTATAGAAGGCTTCACAACAAAGATAAATTATAAAAAGCTCGGTTATGAGATTTATGCGCTATCCTGCGTAAAAGCAAAATATCACCAACAGAGTTTGGAATCAGTAGCATTAAAAATCAGGGAGCTTGAGGGTGTAGAGAATGTATATGTAATTTTAGGGGAAATGGATTTCTTTGTTATGATCCGTGCAAGGGACAAGGATCAGCTGAAGAACATCGTTGAAAAAATGATATCTTTACCGGAGATAGATCATTCAAGCACTTATCTTATAATAACATCTGTCTGACGGGGCTGTGGGGTAGCTTGGTATCCTACGGGCTTTGGGAGCCTGAGACCCCGGTTGGTGCATGAGCGGATTCGCTATTTTTGGCCCCGCATTTGTTTTATGAAAAAATTCGTTGATTCTTTTCCTGACTTCCTCCGCTACTTCTTCCTGGGTCACATGAGTGTACCTTTCTGTAGTCCTAAGTGACTTATGGCCGAGATGGATTTGCACCATGCGAATATCAAGCGGAGACCCAAAGAAACCCTTTAGTAGAGCGGTTGCGCACCAATGCCGGGCTGAATGTGCATGGAACCTCGGTACACCAGCCCTTGCACCGATTCGCTTCACTAAGTTTCTTACATATTGGTAACTTATCC
>JBMFSK010000026.1:0-15592 GCA_049967595.1 Thermoplasmata archaeon | reverse complement strand
GATATTGGATGCATTCGAATCATAAACGTGGTGGTAAAAGTGAAACATTCAGGTTATAATATGATTTCCAGATTTATACAAAAATGCTAATATGCAATAATTCAAATATAGAATTTAAATTGTTATAATAAAAGAATAAAGGAGCGAATATAAAATGATATTAGAATTAGCTAAGGAAAAAGAAAACAAGATAGTAAAATTGAGAAGAGAACTGCACCAGCACCCCGAAATTGCACATAAGGAATTTGAAACTCAAAAAATTCTTCTTAATCATTTAGAAGAGCTAGGCATACCAACTAAAAAAATAGCTGGAACAGGTATTGTTGCCACCATAGAAGGAAGAGAGATTGGAAAAACTGTTGCTTTAAGAGCGGATATGGATGCACTGCCGATTAAAGAGGAAAATGATGTTCCTTACAAATCAAAAAATGAGGGTTTTATGCATGCCTGTGGCCATGATAACCATATGAGCATGGTTTACGGTGCAGCGCTTTTACTGAATGAAATGAAAGACAAGCTAAAGGGCAATGTGAAACTAATTTATCAGCCTGCAGAAGAGGAAGGTACAATAGGTGGTGCAAAGCCTATGATCGAGGAAGGGGCTCTTGAAGGAGTGGATTACATTCTAGGTATGCACGTCTGGCCTGAGCTACCCGAAGGAATTATCGGATTAAGGAAAGGCCCATTTTTTGCTGCCGCTGACACAATTTCTATAGAGATTATAGGGAAAGGTGGTCATGGTGCAAAACCTGATATTGCAGTAGATCCAATAATGGTATCTGCAAAAGTTATAGATTCTCTTCATACAATTTCAAGCAGGGAAATAGATCCCCTAGAACCATTTGTAATTACTATCGGTCTTATAAATGGTGGAACTGCTCATAATATAATTCCTGAAAGAGTAAAAATGCTCGGAACGGTAAGAACCATGGATAAAAACACCAGGGATAGCATGGAAAATAAACTAAATAGAATAATTTCCGGTATTACATCATCTTTAAATGCTAAATATGATCTAAAATACATTTACGGTTATCCTGTGCTTGTGAACGATCCATGGGTAACGGATTTTATGAAAAATGTGGCATCAGAAATTCTTGGAAATGATCATGTTATAGAATCGAAGCAGACCATGGGAGGGGAAGACTTTGCTTACTATCTTGAAAAGGTACCTGGCACGTTCATGGTTCTAGGTACATATAACGAGAAATTGGGATACGTGCATAGCGTTCACACATCAAGATTTAATATAAACGAAAAAATTCTGCCAATTGGTTCGGCAGTATTTGCCGAAGGAGCAATGAGACTTTTAAAACAATAAACTATGGGCAGAGTATAATTCTTCTGGACCAGAGACAATCACCGCATGATGGTGAATTCCCTTCGCAGTCTGTGCTTGTATCAAGAACAAATTGGCATTTCTTATCAGCAAAAACACAATCTATGCAGGATGGGTAAATGGATAGGGATACCATAAATCTAAATTTCATATATTCTTCAGAATTCCATATGTTGCTAAGAGATCTTTCAGTGATGTTTCCAAAAGAGTATTTTTTAACTATTTTTCTTCTTCCAAATATGTATTCCGGATATGTATGAAGAAATCTATAGCAAGGTACTACAGACCCGTCCCAAGATACAACTGTACTTTTTCTCTCCATGAAATCGCAGACCCTTTCCGTCCTGAGCTTAAATTCTGGTAAAATGATCATTATCCTTAAGCTCATGGCTTTCATCATGAATTCTTTTATATATTTTTCATAAGGCGTAATGTTATCGTAAACGATCTCCTTAGCCTGTTCATCTTTCATAGGCAGAAGATTAGATATCATGATCTTTGCCACGCCTAGATCATTTGCAACGTCTGCTATTCCAGGAAGATCCTTTATATTAGATTTCATAGCAACGAACTCTATTTCAAGTTCTGGGAAATCCTGTCTTTTTTCTCTTTTCATACTTATAATATTTTTTATATTTCTGTAAATGATATTTTTTGAAATACCCCTGATATCCTTGAACCCCTGCTCCTCAGGCGAGTCAATGGAAAAGATTATTCTGTCTATGCCAAGATCAATTATTTTCCTTGATATTTTCTCATTCAAGAGAGTTCCGTTGGTTGAAACGTAGGTAGTAAACTTTTTCTTTGCCATTTCAAGAAATTCTGAAAAATCTGGATGTATCAGAGGTTCACCTATACCTCCGAAATGGAATGTTTCAAGTGTATCAAAATCATTCAATTGAATCATCAGTTTTTTAAAAAGATCTTTATTCATAAAACCTATGGAATCTTCCCAGAAATTTCTGTAGCACATTTTGCATGATAAATTGCAACCATTCGTTATTTCAACATATATTTTTTTTAATTCCTCATTGTTGAATTTAATTGTGGCATTAGTAAGTTTAAATTCCATTGAAAATAAGTATCAATTTTAATATTTAAGAATTTTTTATTTATTCCAGAGAATCTTAGCAAAAATAGCAATTAATTTTAAGAGGAAAAATTGTTTATTTTTTAATGTATTTCAGGAAATATGATTACAGAATTTTTCATCGATGAAATAGTTGCTTTAAGAGAAAAAGAAAAAACTGTAACGAGTTTAAAATTCACGATTAACTTTGATTCTTTGAAGAGGGAAAATGAGGGCCTGGATATTTACTATACTTTTTCTGCGCTATACGAGGATGAGGAAAGCAGTAAAATAGGTGAGATAAAATTGATTGGCCATGTAATTGACAAGGAGGATAACGAGGAAATGGCAAGAATGGTTAGCGATTTCTGGAATACAAAGAGATCCCTTCCAAAAGGTGTTCTTGATAAGGTCTTGAATGTGTTGAATTTTGAATGCGGAGCCCGAGGTACACTTGTTGCTTATGCAATGGCATTCCCGCCACCATTGCCATTGACTCAAAATTCATAAAAAGATAGATATATCTTAAATATTTACCTTATTAGAATGAGATTCACCAGGGATCAGGGCATTACAGTTGCTGTCATGGCTTTTGCAGGCCTTCTGGTAATGTACATAGAGACGATGATAGTTCCATCACTACCTATGCTTGTTGATTATTTTCACACTGATTATGATTCCATCTCATGGGTGGTTACATCATACCTCATTTCAGGTACAGTATCATCAGTCATTTTCGGCAAGCTTGCAGACATTTACGGTAAGAAAAAAATTTTCCTTTTGGTTACAGGTATTTATACAGTTGCGATAATATTCGGTGGTTTCGCTAATTCACTTATAGAATTTGTTCTTATAAGAACATTCCAGGGTGCAGGAATGGCAATGTTTCCAATTGCATTCTCACTTATAAGGGATGAATTTCCGCCCGAGGAGATTCCTCTTGCTCAAGGGGTTGTAAGCGCAACATTCGCGGGTGGAGCGAGCATAGGTCTGGTAATAGGTGCTTACATTTCACAGAATTATGGATGGGAATGGGATTACCATACTTCAATACCAATAGCACTTCTTCTTTTTATACTTTCATTCAAATACCTGAAGGAATCAAACATCAGGGTAAAAACAAAACTAGATCTTACTGGAACTGCATTAATATCAGGAGGCATAGTCAGTGCACTGATCGCAACATCGGAGGGCCAGTACTGGGGATGGGGAAGCGAAAGCATTTTTTCACTTTATGCATTTTCAATTGTGCTTATTGCACTGTTCGTCCTAGTTGAAGAATTTGAAGAAAATCCTTTAATTGATATAAAACTTCTTTCCTCAAGAAATATTTTTCTCACGAACACAATTTCTTTGTTTGTTTCCTCAGGGATGTTCTTCCTTTATTTCACAATACCTCCTCTTCTTGAGGATCCCATACCTGCTGGTTTCGGTGAAAGCATTATCACTGCAGGCCTGACGAACCTTCCGGCGGCAGTATTTGCCATGGCATTTGCACCTCTTGCTGCATTGACCACAAGGAAAAAAGGTCCTAAAATATCCATCATGCTTGGAGTAATCATTCAAATACTCTCTTTTCTTGCATTATTTTTTAACAGGGTAAATACATTATCAATTACGGAGGATTCACTTCTTTTAGGTGTGGGAAGCTCTTTCTCTATGGTAGGAATTACTAACATGATAGTCATGATAACACCTCAGGAAAAGATGGGAATTTCAACAGGCATGAACCAGCTATTCAGGAATGTTGGCAGTGTAATCGCCCCTGCTATAGCTGGCGTTCTTGAAACTGGATACCAGCAAGCAGTGACCGTAGGAGCAATGCCTTTTAAATTTGGATCCCTGAGTATTATTCCTATGTTTGAGTTCTTTCCATCTTCCACAGCATTTGATCTTATTTACACTACTGGAATAATCGTGGCTGTATTTACCCTAATTCTTGCAATCCTTTTAAAAGGAGTTAAAATAGGAGGTAATGAAAAATGAAAAAAATAGCTTTATTGCTGGCACTTTTGGTGCTTATTTCTGCGTTGGGTGTTTCATTTTCAAGTGCGCAGGAAACGCCCTTAGTAATATCTAACGTAGCATGGTATAGTGAAAATTCAACAGTGCAACCTGTTCCAGGAATGAACAATGTTCCGTTGATTTTAACTTTTGAGAATTCCGGTCCAAGCATATACAATTTCACAGCTTATATCTATCTGAAAGAACCATTCTCGTATGGATATGTAATTAACAACACACAGACGACAGAGAAAACGGTTATATCCCTACCTGAATTTACTACTGGTTCAAAGCTTGAAATAATGCAGCTCGTTAATATTTCACCAAATGCTAGAAACGGTGTATATGTGGAGAATCTATTTGCATACGGCAAATATTCAGACTCTTATCCCATGGAAAATTTATCTACAACGTTCTTTTTGCCTCTTGATGGAAATGTAAACATATTTGTTGCATCTTCCTACATAGGTGAAAATGGTCAGATACTGAACCCAGTACCTGGCGAAAATCCAGTACCTTTTACTATTGTCATAGGAAATTCTGGGAATGAGCCTGTTACAAACGTAACTTTCACTTTCAATCCGAAATTTCCTTTCAACGGCAATGCTCATAAATCTATCATTACAGTAATTCCAGAATATGGTTATGTGCCATTGACGTTCATGGTTAATTTTTCAAAGAATGTAAAAAATGGAAATTATCTACAAAAATTGCAATTCTCATACTATAATGTTACAGGGTCTACATCTTTTAACTTTAGCTGGTGTGAGAATTATTCTATAAGTGTTCTAGGTTCATATTTAGGATACAATGGCAATTTTATAAATGGCATTGGTGGTATGAAAAATATTCCTCTTACACTGGAAATTTCAAATTCAGGAACAGATTATGTTTCAAATGTAAGTTTTGTATATTCTCCTGAATATCCTTTTCAAGGTCTTACACAAAAAAAGCATTTTCCTGTTTTAGCACCATTCCAAGTGGAAACTTTAGCGTTCATAGTTTCAATAGAAAACAGCACATTGGATGGAATATACAATCAAACGCTTAAAGAAATAATAGGAAACAATGTATCTGATGTGGAATTTTCAGTGCAAATAAATGGATATTCAAATGTTATCGTAGATGGATCATTTCTTAATATTTCAGAAAATATTGTTCCAGGTCCTGGGATGAAAGATGTTCCTATGAGCATTATAATTTCAAACGTAGGGAATACTATTCTCACAAACGTAACTTTCACTTTCAATCCGGAATATCCTCTCTGCGGCCATGAACAAGTATTAAATGTTCCAGCACTGCCTGAGTATACTCCGGTTACACTAACTTACATTGTAAACATACTGAATAATGCCAGCAATGGAATATACATACAGAAAATACATTACAATTTCAGCGGTTATAATGGAACATTGAAATTTAGTACCAGCCTGCTTGGATATTCAAACATTTCCATTCAAGGATATTACCTAAATCCTTCATACGTCTACACAAACCAAACTTTCAACGCTGTAACATTCTCTGTTATCAATTCAGGGAATTCACCAGCATTCAATCTTACAGTTCAAGCAACATCTTCAATGAAAATAGTTAATACGCCTCTTAATATTTCTATACTTCCTCCACATATGTTGGTGAATTATACTGTTTACTACAACTCGCCTTCCAATCCTGGGATATATTACATTAACTTCCATTTTGGTAAAAGGGAAATTTCTGTTCCAGTGAATGTTATTCAATCACCTATGCTTTTAGTAAAGACAAATTTTCCATCACTTACTCCTGGAGATTCAAAGGTTCAGGTAACTTTTTACCTTGATAACAAAGGTCCTGGAACAATACAGAGCATGGAGGTACATTTCCTCTATCCAGAGGTTCTTGATTTATACGTAAGCTCTGACAATCCTCTTGGTGGACTTTTCTTAAACAATGTAACACTTGCTTCCGTAAAGCCTGGTGAAAATTTCACACTCCCATACATAATAGATGTTGCTGACAATGCTGTTCCAGGGAAATACTCTGCAGAACTTGTTTTCATAATTATGGAAAACAATACATTAAGGCCTATCTTGGAAACATTCTATTTCACATTTCAAATATCCGCACCATTTTTCTCCACAAGTGGTAGTTCAGGAATTCTTTCTCTGAGCAATGTTACCATAATTATTCTTGTTATAATCATAATCGCATTAGTGGCGATGTACATAAGACAGGTAAGAATGAAAAAATCATGAAAATTTTTCAACAAATTCATCAAATATTTTTTTGAAATTTTCTTTTTTTGTTGAAACCATGAAATAATTACCCTGCCCTCCGCCTTTTAAATTGTTTTTTTCCATTATTTCTTTTATAATTTCTCTATCTATTGATGCTTTACTTAAAATAAATATCCTGTTTTCATTTTCATTTCCATAGATTATTGTAGCATCCTCATTTTCAATTATTTTTCTTGCCCTTTTTTCTACTCCTTTGATATCAGCGTAAGGAAAATCACTATAATACAATTTTTTTCCATTTTTTTCCTTGTACTGGAAATTGAACATTGTTGATGATAATTCGAATAGATCCTTTTTCAATTCTTCATTCATGATCAATGAATTAGAGATTCTTTCCTCAATTTTTGATTGGTCTATACCATAGTTCATGGATATCTTTCTCAGTATTCTGGCATTTTCAAAAACAAATTTTTTTGCAGCTTCTCCTGATAAAAATTTAATCTCAAATAAATAAGCTTTTTTTACAGATTTTACAAATACAGAACCAATTTCACCCGTGCTTTTAACGTGAATGCCTGTGCATGCACTTTTATCAAATCCCTCTATCTCAACAATCCTTACATTCTCATCTTTAATTCTATCTTTTCTTATTCTTACATCTTCGTCAACACTTTCCATCTTTCCATAATAAATTTTTAACTTTAAATTTTTTTCAATAATGGAATTAGCCAGATCCTCTGCTCTTGAAATATCATCTATGGAAATGTTTCCATTAATAAAAAGAGATGATTCAGCTTCGTTGAGCTCTACTTTTTGGAACTTCACATTAAAAAGATTTTCAATAGACCTGTAAAGTATATGCTCTGCAGTATGCATTTTCATAAGAGCATATCTTCTTTCCCAATCAAGAATGAGCCTTCCATGGTCATAGATCTTTCCTTCAAGTAATTGATATTTATGAAAAATTTTTCCATTTTCCCTTTTGGCACCAAGGATTCGAGCCTTAAAGGAATCACCTATGAAATATCCTGAGTCAGGCGGCTGTCCTCCTCCGCCGGGATAAATAATTGTTTTATCAAAAACAATGTAATCATCCATTCTTTCAAGAACATTTACTTCTATTTCTCTAAGATAGGGATCTTCATAAAAAAGTTCCATAAAAAGATAAAAAAATTAAAGGATTTATTTTTTACCTATTTTCGAAGGCCACCAGTTGTAATGTTTCATTATAAGCATTATAGCGGGTATGAAGAACATCCATGAAATAAAGGTATCCACAAGAACGCCTAAAGCAAGGCCAACACCAATTTCCTGTACAATTGCAAGATTGCTAAGATAAAGGCTCAGAAATGTTGAAACGAGTATCAGACCTAGAATTGCAATAACCAATCCATTCTCCTTGAGGCTTGTTTCTATTCCTTTTTCATCAGATTTCCCTTTCATGACCTCTTCCCTTACCCTGGTGATCATGAAAATATCATAATCCAAGCCTACCGCTAGAAGCGTTATAAAAACGAATAAAGGTAAGAATATTATTATGGGCAATTTCTGTATATAATAGAATATTGTATAAGCAAGCACGAGAGAAAATAACACGGACCCTAGAACCATCAAAACTAGCCTTATAGGCGTAAATACAGAATTGAACTGGAACAAAAGTATTAAAAACGCTACGAATGCGATAATGGGCACTATTAAATTAAATGCTGATACTGTATGGTTATTCGCGTCCAACAATCCCTGTGTTAGACCACCTATGTACCAATGGACATTTGAGGGCACCATTTTCCAGAAATTATTGTCCAAAACTTTAGTGAATTCCATGGCCTTATTGGACCAAGAAAGCATTGAAAGCTGGAAATATATCAACACTGTTCTGTTGTCCTTTCCAATATATGAGTTTATCTGTGACATGTAAACGCTTCTAGTTGCGTTGGAATAATTACCCAGTGAGAACGGATTTACATAATTGCCAAAGGGATCCGTAGGTCCATACACGAATGAGACGTTCCCTGAATCCAAAAGATAATTTTCAGTATTGTTTATGATTTTTAAGGCACTTGCGTTGTAAGATCCATTTGTCACAATTTTATTCGGAAAAACAAGAATAACATAATCCTGGAAAATAGCATCGCCTTTGAACGTCTTGTTTATATCATCCACTGCCTGAAGACCGCTTTCGTGAGGAATCAGCTGAAAGACGTCCATTCCCGAAGGAGTTGTTTCGTAAACAAATAGGTTTGCAAGTACGATCACTATGAATATTACCAGAAGGGCTTTTCTATGATTCTTATCAAAGTTCGCTATTCTTGGCATTATTCTTTCATTTCTTTCCGTTTTTTCTACCTTACTTGGCCAGAATATTTTTTTGTCAAGAAGTGCAAATATTGATGGCAAAAATGTGAGCGCCAGAAGAAGCGTGATTGAAATTGATATTGCGTTGGTAAGTCCTGAATCGCTGAATATTGGCACATTTGCCAACCAGAGTGTTATATAGGATAATATAACTGTAAGACCGCTCGTGAAAACTGCATGACCAGCCCACTTTGTAGTTATTACGGCCCTATCTCCATTCCCTGACCTTAGCTCTCTCTTAAATCTTGAAAGTATATATACAGTATAATCAGCCGTTAAACCAAGAAGTAAGATCAGAAGAAGTGTTGGGGTAATGAAAGAAACTTGAGCATGAAGAATATATTTGTAAATAAGTCCGTTTAGCCCGAGCGAAATCAATGCTGAAAAACCGAATATCATCAGCGGCATAATGCCCGCTATGGGTGACCTGAAAAATATCATGCTTATGATCACCGCGATAATTATGCCTACCATCAATGCCTCGTAAAGACCATTATTCGCTTCATTTGTCAGCTGGGCCTCGATGGCGCTCGAACCGGCTATAAGGTATTTAGCGTTCTTTATCGTTGGAAGGAATTCATTTGATATATTGCCAATTATGTTTAGAGTTGAAATTGGCGCTGACTGGTTCAAATTTACCACAAACATTGAAACATTTCCTGTATAGCTTACAAACTTGTGGAACAAATATGGTGATGGAACAACAGGATAACTGCTAAAATTACCATTTAATATTGTATCATTTACAAAGGCTTTCAGATTATCTGTACTGTTTAGAGAGAGAATATAATTATTTATTGTACCAATGTTTAATGTTATTAGTGGGTTATCGTAAAAAGTTTTTGACAGAGCACCCGAAACCTCTAAAACAGTTGTATTTGTAAGATTTTGAGTGCTGTAGGCATTGTCCACAAGCTCGTAAGGAGAAATATATAGAACGTTTGTAAAATTTCTTATTGTGTTATTTGCTGAATATTTTAAGGAAACGCTTTCTATAGTGTAGTTTTCTATGAATGAAATATTTTTATCAACTATCGTTGAAAAATAATTTTCAGGGAAGAATGAATATAAAAATGTTTTTTCAGTGCTGTTCAAAAGAGAGCTTGAATAATTTAATGCCAGCTTTGTAGAATTCTGGTTTTCACTCACGCTTTTCACAAAATTTTCAGAGCCGTATGGAAGCATTCTCATTATGGTTGAATTTTCTGACAGCCCTGAAGCGATGTATTCAACAGCAAAATTATGAATGGAGCTAGCATTCTGAAAGTTCTTTAAATTAAAGTAATTCAAGAGTTCCTTCCAGAATGATACCATAGGATTATCAGAGAATGCATTTGAAAATGATGAATTGTATAGTGTCATTTTCATAGAGTATTCCTCAATATTCTGGTAATCGGCCGGGACTACCATCGAATAATTCCAGAAGTATGTGTAATTTTGCAAGTATGGTATAAGAATATTCTGAAGGTATGTCATGTTAGTTTTTATGAACGAAAGGGTCTCCTCATATGCAGCGTATGTAGCGCTGTATATGGAATATCCATTTTCCAAGGCAAATAGGAATACATGTGTGAAATAATCTGGTATGCCGAATTCAAGTGCAAGGGAATCATTTGTATTGTTCAATAGTTCAAGATATTTTAGTTTAACATTCTTATAAAGGATCATTATACCATCCATGTAAATGATTGAAAAATTTCCGATGTATACCAGAGAAGAAACAAGTAGCTTTGTATTCCTGTTTATTAAAAGTGTTGAATTGAAAAGCAGCTTTGTATTTTTTGAAAAATTCAGCAGCAATTGATTTTCGGTGGTGTATATGTCCTCCACTGATGCATTGTATTTCTTTAATGTACTGTTTGCTAGGACGGCATTCTGCATCATTGATACCGCCTTTATTAACAAAGGATTGCTTACGTTTGCGTTCTCAATCAAAACAAGATCGGAAGTGATGTTGTTTGATGCATTCTGTGATGGAAATTCATTACCAAGGATTGTCGATGCCTTTGATGACATTGTGTTGGTTGGCACAACACTTGAAGCGATATTGTAAGATGTTTCAGAAAAAAGCATTGTTGAAAATGGCAGAAAAATAACTAAAATTATTATCCAGAGTATGATTAGTTTTAACGCATTTCTTTTTACGAATTTACTGAATACTTCAAATTGCTTTTCTAACATCGCAACCTAAAATAGATATAACTATATAAACAATTACAAAACTGATTTTGTAAGACCTCCATCAATGGTAATCATTGATCCTGTGATATATGATGAGAGAGGTGATAGCAAAAATAATGCAAGGTTTGCAAATTCTTCAGGATCGCCGACCCTAGCAAGTTGAATACCACGGGAAATTTCGTTAGGATCTATTTTTCTCATTTTCATTATTCTTTCAAGGCGAGGCGGTAATATCCATAGCCATAGGAATAAAAAGCATTAGTGATGAAAGAAAATATCTTCAATTCCTCATAAATAACGTTAAAGGAAAGGTTTGAACATACTTTCAATAGCTTTAATTTCAATCCTTTTTAACATCCTTTCAGTTGCAGGAACAGATATATTAAATCTTTTTGCGATGTCTTTCAACCTGACTTTTTTTGGAATATTGTAATAACCCATCGAGATTGCCTCTAAAATTAAATTCCATTGTTTTAGGGTGATCTCACTTCTTTTTGAAATTTCTAACTTTTTAACAAGTGAAAAATCTATCCCAAATTTTTCAAGTATTTTTTGAAACATATCAAGCATTTCGTCCTTTACGATAAGTGAAACTAACATTGTCTCTTTTGATATAATAATAGGAACAACAATAAACGCATTATATTTCATTGCCTCATAAATATCCAAGAATATATCTGGCATTTTTTGAACTATTAAAACAAAATAAGTATTGTTCTTTTTGTCAATGCCTAACAACTCAAAAGAATCCAAGGAATATCTTTTCATTATTTTGTTTCTATTTTTTTCTATATATTTTTCATCCACGAAATCATTCCTGCTTATCTCAGCTATATATGCAATATGTCTTCCATCATAGTTTATTATTTTATTTATTACAAGCTTTTTATCATGCAAATAAAAATGTTTGCTTGGAATACCAAGCTTTTCAAGATCCATTTTTATTACGATTGTCTTCATCAGTGATCACATTTGCCTGTTGGACAGGCAGCATCAAATGTACTATCCAGTTTTATAAGGTCATCCACCTTTACCTTTAAGTCCCAATCGAGTTCCTTTTCTTTAATCAATTCATTATTTATTTTCTTATTTTCTGATCCTTTTACCAGTACCTGTGCGCTCTTGCTTCCATCCCTGTAAACTGTTATGCCCTTGCATTTCAATTTATATGCCATTAAATAGGCATTTTCAACATCAGTGATAGTAGCTTCATTTCTCATGTTTATGGTTTTACTTACAGCATTATCTGTGTATTTCTGAAATGCAGCTTGCATTTTTACATGCCACTCAGGATCAATATCATGAGCTGTCAAAAATATTCTTTTAGCATCATCTGAAATATCAAGATGCTGTATAGATCCAGTTCTTGCTATTTCTCTCATCATATTTTCGCTATAAAAACCATGCTTTCTTGAATACTCTTCAAATAATGGGTTAACCTCAAGCAATTGTTGCCCGTCTAGAACATTTCTGATGAACGATAATGCATAGAGAGGCTCTATGCTCGAGCTCGTGTCTGCGATTATGGATATTGTACCCGTTGGTGCTATTGTTGTAGTAGTGGCATTTCTAATTCTTATTCCCTTTTTCTCCCATACAGAACCATACCATGCAGGGAATTCACCCCTTTTTTGTGCAAGTTCAATGCTCATATCATGACCTACATCATTGATAAATTTCATTACCTTTTCAGCAGTTTCTATTGCTAGATCAGAATTGTAAGGAATGCCCATCTTGATAAGCATTTCCGCAAAGCCCATCACTCCAAGACCTATTTTTCTTGTTTTTCTTGTCATTTCCTGTATCTGTAAAAGTGGAAATCTGTTTGCATCTATAACATTATCCAGGAAATGGACAGATTCCCTAACGATATGCCTTAATGCCTCCCAATCAATTTCACCATTTTCTTTTATTATTAAAGATAGATTAATTGATCCTAGATTGCATGATTCGTATGGCAATAATGGTTGCTCACCGCATGGGTTTGTGCTTTCGATTTGGCCTAGTTGAGGTGTTTGATTGTACCTATTTATTTCATCAATGAATATAACACCTGGATCCCCCGTTGTCCAAGCATGGGAGACTATCAAATCCCATATTTTCCTTGCTTCCATCATCTTGACTATCTCCCCGTTTCTTGGATTTCTTAAAGGATAGGAACCATTTGTTTCAAGTGCTCTCATAAATTCATCTGTGACAGCTACGCTTATGTTGAAATTTGTCAAAATTTTATTTTCTGAATCCTTACTTGTTATAAATTCAAGAATATCTGGGTGATCAACTCTCAAAATACCCATGTTTGCGCCTCTTCTTTTCCCGCCCTGCTTTATTACATCTGTGGCAACATCAAAAATTCTCATAAAACTCAAGGGGCCAGATGCTACACCCTTTGTAGACCCGACCATATCACCATTTGGTCTAAGCCTTGAAAATGAAAAGCCTGTTCCACCTCCTGATTTATGAATTAATGCTGCAAATTTAACGGAATCAAAAATTCCATCCATAGAATCCGTTACAGGAATGACAAAACAAGCTGATAGCTGACCTATCTCTGTATTTGCGTTCATCAAAGTAGGTGAATTTGGTATGAACAATCTCTTGCTCATCAGATCATAGAAGACCATTGAGGTTTTTTCAATTTCTTTTTCTTTGAACTTTAAGATGTTAATAACATCTTTGAATGGTACTTTCATTTTCCCTTCATCATTCATAATTTTGTATGCCCTTTTTAGCATATCATATTCCCAGTATGTCAATGGATGATCATTTGATTCCTCAAATGGCCATTTATTCTGTGATCCATTTTTATCATAAATATCATCATCGTAGAGAATATCAACCAGTGCAATATATTTGGCAACTCTTTCAAACATCTGGCCTGGAGTCTCTATTACCTCACCTTTCTCATTTTTTAATAAATATCTAGATTCAAGAACTTTAACAGCGTTGATGGAAAGTTTTAGATCATCCTTCACACCGTAAGCTTTCTTTAATTCTCTTATTATTTTTCTTTTTTCTCTATAAAGAATATATGCTTTTGCAACATTAGTATATCCTTCTAACATCAATACCTCTTCAACTATGTCCTGTATTTCCTCTACTTTAGGAATATCAACATGTTGCTCTTCCAATCTTTTTATAACTAAATCTCCTAACCTTTCAGCTTCTTTGGAATTTTCGAGATTTGTTGCCTTCATAGCTTTGTAAATAGCTAGCGTAATTTTTTTTCGATCAAAATTTACAATTGTTCCATCTCTTTTCATCACTTTATCCATACTTTCCATCCCCCTGAACTGTGGGTAAGAAGCACCATTAACAATTAAATAAAAATAATTTTTGGATATCAGCATATGTTGATATGTATTACCAATTCAGATCACTATTTTGGTAAAAATGAGTTGAATATTTTTCTATACGTTTCTATAGTACCTATATCATACCATTTTCCCATTAATGGTATGCCATAAACAGTATTATTTTTAATTAACCAAGAAATGAAATGCCCCAGTTGATCAGCATTATTTTTATCTAAAATATATCTATCCAAATTATTTTTAATGTCATTCGAAAATATATATATTCCAGTACTAATTAACTTTGATTTAGGAAATTCAGGTTTTTCTTCAAAACTTATAATTTTTTTATTTTCATCAATTTGTACAACTCCAAATCTTTTAGCTTCATCTATGCTATTTAATTGATAAACACCAATTGACATTTTCTTCGTTTTTAAATAATTTTCATAGACACTCAATATTTCAAAATCAAAATAATTATCTCCTGCCATAACAATATATTCATCAGTGCCAATTTCATCCATAGCAAATTTAAGACCTCTAATTGCTCCTAATTTTTCTTCTTCCTTCATAGTGGGTTCTATAATAAGCTCTATTTTCAAGTCATTTCTTTTTAATGCGTAATATCCAAATTGATCTTGAAATTTTTTATTTACAGATAGATAAATTTTATCTGGTTTTATCGCAGAAATTTTATCAACTATGTAATCAATTAAAGGTCTTCCAGCAATTGGAAGCAATGGTTTTGGAATAAACTCTGAAATTGGTAATAGTCTTTTGGCAAAACCACCGCATAGTATTATAGCTTTCATATATATATAATGAACTTTTGTTATATAATTTTTTCTGATTTCATTATGTTTGCTTTTTATTGAATATTAAATAAATTTATTAATTTTATAATTGTTATTTAATAATATTAAACTAAATAATATTAAACAAAGTTGAAAAGCATTAAAAATTTGATTTAAAATATATATATAATAATTCAATGATTTCTCGTTTTGAGATAATCAAAAAGGATTAAGATTATTTATAATAATTTTTTATAAACAAAGTCTTTCTGTTAAATAAATATTAAAAACCGTAACTCCTTAAATTTTAGGTAATATGTCAATCTTTAATTTTGAGA
>JBMFSK010000025.1:0-15700 GCA_049967595.1 Thermoplasmata archaeon | reverse complement strand
ACCATAATAAAAGGTATTTAATAAAAGTATAAAAAGTTTTGCGTTAAACTATAAAAGCTTTTTTCAGAAAAGTTATCCGGCACAATGTGTGAATTTATCAATATTCTAGAAAAACTTAAATTAATACGATGCATTAGAAAAACTATGGATCCTACAGACAGCATAAGATCTGTTAAAGGAAATTTATTGTCAGGTAAAAAAATTGCCCTGGGTATTACTGGTTCAATCTCAGCAGAAGAAGTAGTTAAAATTTCCCGGGAATTGATAAGGTATGGCGCTGAAATATATCCTCTTATGACTGAAGATGCAGAGGATATCATAACGCCCACTTCAATAAATTTTGCTACAGGCAAGAAACCAATAGACAAGATAACAGGCCTGACTGAGCATGTTATACTTGAAAAAGAATGTGACATCCTTTTGATTGTTCCATGCTCAGCAAACACAATATCCAAGATTGCAAACGGTATCGGGGATACGGTAGTTTCATTGTTTGCACTGTCATTTTTAGGTTCTAAACCAATAATAATATCCCCTGCCATGAGCATTAGCATGTACAATAATCCTGTGATTAAAGAAAACATAACTAAATTAAAATCCCTTGGCGTGGTTTTTCTGGAACCAAAGATGGAGGAGGGGAAGGCAAAATTGCCTGATTTGGAGACTGTAGTCGCAAATACGATCAGTGTTTTGTACGGAAAAATGAAAAAGAAGATGTTAATTATTGGCGGAGCTACAGAGGAACCCATTGATGATATAAGAGTAATTACCAACAGATCATCAGGTGTTACATCCATAGAGCTTGCGAAAGCAGCATTTTATTACGGAAACGATGTGATGCTTTATCTGGGTAGGTCAGAGGTGGAACCACCAGGTTATATAAAAACTAAAAAATTCAGATCACTCGATGATCTTTTAAAAATGATTGATGAGATGCTTTCTTTCGATGTTATTATAGTACCTGCAGCAATATCAGATTTTAAAATTGAAAAGAAGGAAGGAAAATTAAAGAGTGATAAAGAAATTAACCTTTCACTCAGGCCAGCTCCAAAATTTCTGAAAATACTGAGGGAAAAATACAAAAATGAGCTTATAGCGTTCAAAGCAGAGTTCGGTTACGATATTCTTATTAAAGAATCAAGAAAAATGCTAGATGATTATTCTTTGAAATTTGTTGTGGCAAATGACATGCGAGATGTAAAAAGGGATTTAACAAAAATACTGATTGTTACAAAAAATGATGTAAAAGAATATTCGGGCAAGAAATCAGAAATTGCATTAAAAATATTAGAATTTTATATGAGCATTATTGTATGAAGTGAACGAAAATTGCTGTGCCAAGCCAAGTCAGACCTACCATCAGAAGAAGCACATTATTGATAGTGGTTAAAGAAAGTACAATAATTCCAGCAGGTATTGCATACATCACGAGAAGTCCAATGTATGTTATTAGATCCATAAAAATCTAAAAAAAGGAAAAAGGAACGTTTATCCAAACAATGCTCCTAAACCGGCAATAGCCTCTTCTTCTTCCTTCTTCTCTTCTTTCTTTTCCTTTTTCTCTTCCTTCTTTTCTTCTTTGGGCTGTTCTGCAGGTGCCTGTGCTGGTGCAGCCGGTGCGAATGCTGTTGCCTTTATTGCCTCGTCTATGTTAACTCCTTCTAAAGATGATATGAGGGCCTTTATTTTTGCCTTATCTGGTGTTCCACCTACTGCTTTAATTATGTTTTCCAATTTTTCTTCCGTTACCTGCTGACCCATTGAATGAAGGATCAGTACACCATATACATATTCCATATTTTTTACCTCCTTTTTACTTCCATATTTCTCCTATTTTACTTTTTATTGACATTGCTTGCAAATTTGCTTTCGCAAGCAGATGCTTTATAGTTTCTGGGGTGAAGTAATTCACATTTACTCCTAGTGAAAGAGCGTCCATATAAGCTTTTGCAAGGAATATAGGAGTTGTCAGTTTCGTGAAATACTTTACGTTAAGTGACAGGTTAAATGCATGCATGGCTGATTCCTTTAGATCATTTAAAACTATCTCTGGATTTGTTTCCAAAACTTCTTTCTTGTATATGAATTCATTTTCATAGAATGCCCTTATTTCCAAGCCTACCGGGATTGGTCTTATGTCAAGCTTTGCAAGCATCTGCGCCACATCCTTGCTGATCTTTTCACCTTTTTTGACGAGCAAAGTATCCTTTTTGATAACTACCTTACCTTTTTCTATTGCTGCAGGGATGCCTATCTTCTGTAAATCACTTACAATTGGTCCAGGCTTGAAATCTGTTTCGCCAGAGGGTACAATAATGTCCTCAGGGGCAATCTCTCCGCCTTTTGGTGCAGCATTTGTTCTTGATTTTTCAACTGTTTTTGCCAGTTTGAATGGATCATCATTGCTCAGGATAAGAGCACTCTGGTTTCCTATGAAATTAGCGAGATCCTTTATATTTTTTCTCTTTGGATCCAAGTTTTGGAGCGCTATAGAAATTAATGTATTCTTTGAAACAACAAGCTTTGCAGATCCTCTCAAACTTCTTCTTATATTGTTAATCTGCGTTCCCGGTATTCCATGGATACCGACAATACCTATAACAGTGTTGTTTTCCATCATGGACATTAGTTCACTTACCGCTTTTTCGTTCATTTTAGAAACCACTCTACTTCACCTCCAGTTTATGTGACGGTCCCATGGTAGTTTTCACGTAAACACTTTCAAGGTTTCCAGTTCCCTTTTCAAGCTTACCAGTTATTTTTTTAATTACTTCTTCTATGTTTTCAGCAATGTCTTCGGGTTTCATATCCCTTGTACCTACAGGTACATGAAATGTCCTTTTCTCTCTGCTTCTCGCCCTGACAGTCCTTTTTAAATTCTGAATAATCTGTGTCGGATCAGATCCTGGCGGAATGGGCTTTGGCATTTTACCCCTTGGTCCTAATACTACTCCTAGCAATTTTCCTATTTTTGTCATTAAACCTGCTTCAGCAAGAAAAAAGTCATATTGGTTAGCAAGTTCCTTTGCCTTACTTTTATCCTCTGCAAGTTTGTCCAATTCTTCAGGAGAAATCACCAGATCAGCAACATTTTTTGCCTTTAGAGCTGTATCCCCGGATGCAAAAACAGCTACCTTAATCGGTTTTCCCCTTCCATGTGGCAAAAGTATCTCTTCATTAATCCTTTTCTTTGGATCTGAAAGATCTAAGTATCTCAAATTAAAGGCTAAATCCACACTCTCCCTGAAATTCCTCTTCTTTGAGTCTTCCAACGCCTTTTTAACAGTCTCGTAAATATCTTTATCCATCTAAATCTATGCCTCCTGTAGTATGACGAGCATTAATCTCTCCTACAGTGTCTTTTTAGCTTTATATGAAAGCTATATTTAAACTTTTCAATCTTTTATGTCAATTTCCCCATTTTCAATTTTTGTTTGAACATCTTTAGGGTCCATACCTTCTACCGTTATACCGATTGAAACACAGGAACCAAGTACTTCCAATACCATGGCCCTTATGTTTGGGGAAAGTGAATCCTGAATCTTCATTCTAGCTATTTTCTTTATCTGGTCAAGTTTTAAATCACCAACTTTAGTAGCCTTGGGAGATCCTGATCCCTTCTCAATGCCCAATTCCTTTTTTAGTAATGCGCTTACGGGTGGCGTTCCAACTGTTATAGTATATTGTTTTGTTTTTGGATCTACTGTCAGTTTAACAGGAACCTGCATGCCTTCATAGTTCTTCGTTTTATCGTTTATCTCCTTTACTACCTGGCCAATGTTAAGGCCCAGTGGACCTAATGCAGGACCCAACGGTGGTCCTGTTGTCGCTTTTCCTCCTTCTACCAATATCTCTAAACTTTGTACCATTAATTATCACTCCTTTTCAATTACCCTTACTGAACCAGCTTTTACTGTTATGGGTATAGGGACAAGTGATTCTGTAAGCTCAACTACTATTTTATCATTTGCAGTATCAATCTCCATTATCCTTCCCTTTTCACCTTTAAAAGGACCATCTACAAGCTCTACAAAATTGCCAACCTGCAATGTCTCTACTGCTGCCTTTGGAGTTAAATAATGCATTATTTCAGATATATCCATCTCTCCCTTTACCACACCTTTTATCCCTTTTACATTCTTTATGAATGATAATATCCTGTCAGGTTGAATGGTTTCAACAAACACATATCCTTTCAGTTTTGATGTTTCACCTGGAACAAGGATTGAAAACACATAATCTATCTTGTTCTGCTTTATTTTATTGCCGAGATCCCTTGCCACTTCTACTTCTTTGCCCACCTGTGTCTTTAATGCTACAATAGTGGCTACCAAATTTATAGTTATTTCACACATGGCATGCTGGTTTGGATCGGCTTCCAGTGCAGTCTCAATTCTTAATTTTGCCCTATCATTTATAATTGAGCTCTTTGGTGTTAGTACGTTTATTTTAAAAGTGTATGGTTTAGAGCCAGGAATGTTATATATTCCTGATATCTCCCTATTTTTAGAAGGTAATATGAGCTCGGATATTTCCTCCACCTTTATTTTTTTGTTTTCAAGTCCCTCTGAAGTGATTATCCATTCTAGTTCAGGGTCCTTTACGTTGAACTCGAAATTCAACTTCAATATCAAATTCTCATTTTTAGGGGAATTAATATCCAATGTAATTTCTATCTGTGCATATCTTCCTGCTGAAATATTAATATTTTCTGGTGAACATCTCATCCAGTAGCCTTTCTTTTCTTTTTCAGAAATTTTCATCGAGTTTGTTAAATTATCACTGTCTATCATCTTGTTATCACCTAAGGAACAGGAAAGACTACTGACATTAACAGGTATATTATGAATCCAATAACACCTATTAATGCAATGCCAAAGGCTGTTATTTCAACTACCTTAATATATTCTTCACTAGTTGGCTTTCTTGCCATTTTTAAAACTCTTGAATACTTACCCTTTCCTATCTGCGATACCCTGTCTTCGATCCACTCTTGAGCATCTTTAAATTTATCTTCCAATCCCATAGTATAATCCCCATATCATTTAACTATATCAATTTTAATACCCTGATCTGAAAATGTGTACTTTGGAATTCCTTTAACACCAGTCAAAACGACCATCACGCTCATTTCTCTCTTGTATTCTGGTCTAACCGACGCACCCCATATTATTCTCGAATTGTTTGAAAGCTTTTGTTCTACCATTTGAACTACCTTGTGAGCCTCTTCAACGGTCATGTCATCGCCTCCGATAACATCAATTAAAGCACCTGTAGCTCCGGAAATGTCTATGTCAATCAATGGTGAGTTTACAGCCATTTCCGTGGCCTTTTCCGCCCTGTTTTCACCATCACTTTCTCCAAGACCTATTACGGCGAGACCGCTTTCTTTCATCGTTGTTTTAAGATCATTATAATCAAGGTTTATTAAACCGGGCTTTGTGATCATTTCTGAAATACCTTTTATTGCTCTCACAAGCACCTCATCAGCTACCCTGAAAGCCTTATTAAGTGGCATTCTAGGAACTAATTTCAATAATTTATCATTCAATATGACTATTACAGTATCTGCATTATTTAACAATTTTTCCAAACCCCACATGGCATTTTCGAATCTGAATCTGCCTTCTGAACTAAATGGTAACGTTACAACAGCTACAGTTAGCGCACCTAGGTCCTTGGCAATTTTTGCCACCACGTTAGCAGAACCTGTTCCCGTTCCTCCACCAAGGCCTGCAGTTATGAATACAATATCACTGCCCTCAAGCATTTTTTTTATGTCCTCTTCGGATTCAAGAGCAGCTTTCATACCTATCTCAGGGAGTGCCCCAGCACCTAAGCCCCTAGTTAATCTTTTTCCAAGCAAAACCTTTTTTTGTGCCTTAGTCATATAAAGGTGTGGAGCATCAGTATTCATTGCTATTAATTCTACATCCTGAATACCCTCATCAATAATTCTTGTTATGGTATTTGAACCCGCACCTCCACAACCTACAATAATAATCTTAGTTTTCAATGATTTTAGTAATTCTATTAATTCCATTTCTTCAGGTGAAGCATTGTTTTCATCCATTATCATCACCAATTAAATTATATTCCATATATTAATTTTGTATATAAAGGTCTCTATTGACAAAAAAATAAAAAATTTAAATGTTTTTAACCACGAGTTTTATGTTCGCCGGTTTTTTGCTAACATTTAATATTTTCATTCCATATATTTCATCAATGCCCTTTTCATAAGCTATATCAACGAGCCTCTGGGAAATTATACCACCTGTGATTAACGTCTTGCCCTTTATCTGTGTTGTTGAGAGTTTATCAAACAACTCATTTAACTGGATTGTATCTGCAATCTCTCCTTTTTCATCTGTAACAAAGGCCACTTTCTTTTCAAATGCATCGAGCAATAAATCATCCTTTTTCCTTTCTTCATTAGTTTCTTGCACTTGTGTTTCATCATTTTTAACATCTTCCTGAACAGGCTTTGTGTGGTCTGGTGTGGCTTCCTCATTTTTTATAAACTTTTCAAGTTCATCGTTCATGCCATGCGTTGCTAAATATTGTTCAACAGTCATTTTATTCCTAAGTGCTTTCACTATTTGCTTGTAGGTCAATTCTTCAACTTCCCTTCCTGGTGGTGCTCTTGCAACGAAGTCAATTTCTGCAACCTGCAACAACTCCTTAAGAATAAGGTCTCCACCTCTATCACCGTCAAGGAAGCAGGTAACGACTCTTTCCTTTGTTAAATCAACGATTGTTTTTGGTATATTTGTGCCTTCTACTGCAATAGCATTTTTTATACCGTATTTAAGGAGATTCAGAACATCTGACCTTCCTTCAACAACTATTATAGCATCAGATGTGGGAACTGCCGGACCAGCCGGAAGCCTATCTTCACCGTATGTTACTATTTCCTGTTTTTCTATGGTTTCTCTAACCACCTGAATCAAATCTTCGCTCAAATTCTTTCCTTGTGAAAGAAGGCTCTCTAGCAATTCTTTTGCCCTTTCCACCACTTTTTGCCTTTTCGTAAGCCTGATATCTTCTATAGAAAGAACTTCAAAACCGGCCTTGCAGGGGCCAACTCTCTCTATTGTTTCAAGTGATGCTGCTAGTATGGCCGTTTCAACTTGATCTAAACTTGAGGGAATGTAAACTATTCCTTCAGATTTCCCTTTCTTTGAATCTATTTCAACCTCTATTCTTCCTATTCTTCCACTTTTCTGTAAATCTCTAAGATCTAACTCTTCTCCAAGTAACCCCTCCGTTTGGCCAAATATTGCACCTACAACATCAGGTTTTTCTACCACACCATCAGCTGAAATTTTCGCTTTGATGAGGTACTTTGCCGCATTTGGATCAATATTCATATGTATCACCTACCTAGTTAAAAATAGTCATCTCTTCACTCGCCTCAAAGCCTCATCGAATCTTAATTTTTGATGATTATTGAGATTGAGAGTCATAATGATCAGGGATGACTATTTTAAAGTTTCAATCTCCTAAATTTTAAATACCTTATAAATCTTTCTAATAATTTTTGAAAAATGTTTATATTGATTTCATTTAATTATGGGTAAATGCTAAAATTAATATTAAAAAATCCTATGGATTATTTAATCAATAATTATAAAAATTATGATGCGATAATATTCCCAGATTACATTATAAAAAGGAATTTTGAAATCTCGCTTATTTCAAAAAATATTGAAAAAATTCCTGAAAATATGTACACAATTTATACATTAGCTAAAGAATTGACTGGAAAAAATTTACGCCTTCTGCCAAGATTTTTGGAAAGGGAATTGGCCCATTTTTCATTAGATGATGCAAATTATTATAGGGATCTTCACTCAAACGAGCATTTTGTTACAGATGTTTTATGGGAGTACTGGGAAATAAAGGAAAATAGTGTCGAAACGAAAAAGATAATTAAAGATAAAAGCAGATTTTTTGACATATTTGATAAAAATTTTTCTAGTTATTTGGAAAAATTTAAGGATGGCATAAACATTGAAAATAGTATAGTTTACATTTATCCAAGAGAGGAAATATTAAATCTTATTAAAGAAAATCTAAATGATAAGTTCAAGAAATTTTTATTCTGCTGTTTTTATTACATAAGTCCAACATTAAAAAGATTTATTGAAGAATTAAGAAATGATCATGAAATATCTATATTGGTCGAACCAATGCCTCAGGAGTCTGCAGAACTTTTGCTCAAGAGATTAGATCCTGATGATCTTGAAAAAGATGAAATACCAATCCCTGAAGAATTTTTACTTGAATCCCTTCCGGATCAAAGGAGAGAAGTAAAATTCATAGCTAACTATATAATTGAAAAAACATACGAAGGGCATTCCTTTTCTGAATTTATCATAGCATTTCCTGATGTGAAAGAATATGAGCAGTATATAACTGAAATTTTTGATCAGTATTCATTGCCATATTTTATTGAAACAAAGACCAGGCTGGTTGAGCTGCCGGTATCATCAATTTTTCTGGATAAACTAAAAAACATTGAGTTTAAGGATCTTGATGATTTCATAAACAGGTGCAACATTGAATTAAAAAATCTACAGGAAGGAAATTTCTTGAGCGAATATTTAAAAGGCACTGGCAAACTTGTTTTTGCGATACATGAATTCAGGAATGAGATGATGATCATTGAAAAATTGTTCGGGAAGAATTTGGATTTTCTTCAATCTTTTGAATCTTTTCTTTCAATTTATAACTTCGGCAGCAATCTTGAAAACTTGAATAGTGTTCGAATAACTGATTTAAGTAATCTGCCTCTTAAACAGGCGGAATTCATTATTGTTGGGGGATTGAACGAAAACAAGTTTCCAAAACCATATTACAACAAAATTATTTTTCCTGAAATTTTTAATTCGAATAGCATATATTATAGAAATGGTGAGATTCATGAGAAATATGAACTATATATTCTAAGCGCTGCTTTTTCATATGGTAAAAGGTTCTTATTCACTTATCCGTATCTCGATATTGAAGGTAAAAGATACCTTGAATCATATTTCTTGAAGAAATTGGAGAAAGAGTTGAAAATTAATATTAAGAGAAAAAATGAATCAGCATCATCATTGATTTATGGAGACATTCTCTTTAATAAAAAAGACATCGGAATTAGCAAGGCTCTTGTAGGGAAGATTCAAAATTCTAAGGAATTTGAAATTAAATGTGATGAAAGGCTTAAAGAATTATTATCAAATATGGAAATAACTCCTACTCACATTACCTCGTACCATTCATGCCCTAGAAAATTTTATTTCAGATATATTCTGAATTTAGAAATATCTGTAAAGCCTTTCTCACCAGTACATATGGGCATAATTGTGCACGACGTATTAAAAAAGTTTTACGAAAAATATGTGGATCTTTCAGAATTGCATAATCTAATAGAAAAAAAGGAAATTTACATCAAAAAAGAGGTAAATGAAATAATAAATCTTTTAAAAATGGATGATAAAATGAGAGAGGAATTTGATATTCATCTCGAAACAATTAAAAGATATGTGATGAAAGCAATCAAAAATGATCTCGATATAGATCAATCAAGAAAAGTGATTGCTAGAGAAAAAGAATTTACATTCGAAATATCGGGCAAATTTATAAAAGGAAGAATTGACAGAATGGATAGAATGAATAATTCTTACGTTCTCATAGATTACAAATATTCATCACCTTCTCATGTAAGAAGTTTGTTCATTCAGGATGAAAAAGATCTTGAAAAACCTGAAAAGGATCTGAACTTGCCTATCTACATACTCTGGCTTGAAAAGAATTACTCCCCTGATTCTTTTGTTGCATTTTATTTTCCGATAAGATCAAGATTGAAAAAACATAAAAAATGGTTATTTTTATACACAAAAAATTTCAGAGCGCCATCGCAAGGTTGGACTAACTATCTAAAGAACACTATTTGGAATGATACTTTCAAGAAGATCATTGAGGCGAGGATTTCAAAAATTATTCAAGACATAAATGAGTGTAAATTTCCTATGACTGAAAATGAAAACACATGCCAGCAATGCGAATTCAAGTATATATGTAGGGGAGATGTCCAATGAATTGCGAGAACTTGACTCAAAAGCAGATGGATGTAATTAGATTTTTCAGAGATAATGATGTGTCTGCATTCGCTGTTGCTGGATCTGGTAAAACAACAGTACTAGTGTGTGCATACATGGATATAATAGATAATCTCATAAAGAAATACGGTGATGTTTCAAGGGCCCTGGATGATGTGCTTGTTGTAACTTTTACTGATGATGCAGCCACTGAAATAAGGGAAAGAATAAGAAAAAATCTCGAGGATAAATACAATTACATAGGTCCTCTGAATTTCATATCTACAATCCATAGTTTTGCAAATAAAATATTGAAAAATGTGACAGTTAAGCTTGGGATTGATCCAGATTATATAGCAGGGGAAGAATACATGATCATGGACCTTAAAATTTCCACATATAAGGAAATTATAAAATCAATGCCAGATACGGAGAAACTGGTCGAATATTTGAACCCCATAAGGATAGGAAGTAATGAACTTTCCATAAGCGATATAATTTTCATCCTTTATGAAAAGACAAAGGTAATGGGCTGGGATCCTTCATTTACAATTTCAAAGGTAAAGGAAACTTTAAAGGATTACGAAGATGAGAAAGAGGCAATGGATTACATAATAAATCCTCTTGTCAAAATTTTTGCAAAATTTTATGAAGAATTAGAAAATAAGAAAAAGAGAATGGGATTATTGTCATACGATGATATCCTTTATTATGCGAACAAGGCGTTGAATGAAAACCTAGTAGAAAACATTAAAAATTTTGAGTACATCATAGTCGACGAATACCAGGATACTAGCCACATTCAGCAGGAAATAATAAATAAGGTAGCAAGAAACTCAAGAAAAATATATGCAGGCGATTTTTTCCAGAGTATTTACGAATGGAGGGATGCAACACCTCAGGAAACAATGAAAAATGTCAGTGCGGGGAAATTCATTCCAGTTGAAATGAACGAAAATTTCAGGTCAATCCCTGAGATAATAGATTTCATCAACAGCTTATTTTCAAAAATATTTAAAGAAAATCTTCCATCAATTAAATACATAAACATAAAAGCGATTGAAAAATCATTAAATGAGGGTGGAGTATTCATCTTAAAGGGCCAGGAATTAAATGCACGTGAAAGGCATAAGGTAGAAGCGGAAAAATTTGCAATTGCTATTTTACATCTTCTTAAAGAAGGAAAGGTGCGTGAAAAAGATGGCACAATCAGGAATATTGAGATGGGGGATATTGCAATACTTTTCAGATCAAAATCTTACATGAAAATTTATGCAGATGCCCTGAGAAAACATGGCATTAAATTTACATTCGTTGACAAGGAAGGTTTCTTTCAGACAGTTGAAATATCCATTTTGTTAGATTTGTTAAATATCCTAAATGAAAAAAAATGGAAAAATATAAACGATTACGAGGTGGCAGAAATTCTAAATTATGCTTATGAAATTCCCATCTCAAAAAGAAATGAAAAATCAACTGGTAATTATTTATCAGATATGGAAACTCTTTCAAAATTAATGAACGGGAGAAAAGATAAGATAATTCTCGAATTCTTGAAAAAAACTGAGTTTGACATTAAAGTATTAAATGATTTGAATGGCATCCAGAAATATCTGAATATATACAGATTCGTGGATTTGTTAAGGGAAATAGAAAATGAAAAAATACTTTCAATGGAAAAATTCATGGAAAAATTGTATGGAATAATTGAAAATGAAAGAATATCATCGTTACCAATTTTTGAGTTAGGGGAAAAGAGTGTCAGACTCATAACAATCCATGCAAGTAAGGGTCTTGAATTTCCAGTTGTTTTTGTTTCAGATTTACAATCACAATTTAAAAGAAACACTGATCAAATGTATTTCGACCGGGATGTAGGCATATATATTGAAATAGAAGAATTAATGAATGAAAAGAAAACCAAAGAACTGGAGGAAGAAATTTCAAGAAGGAGATTGCAGGAGAATTTGAGAATCCTTTACGTTGCATTTACAAGGGCAAAACAGTACCTTATTTTTTCTCTTCCTGATACAGGGAATGAAAAAGAAAAGAGTTTTTCTGATTTTATTCTAAAAAATTTTGAACCTGAGAAGCTTGCATATTACAGAAATAGAGCAAAGGATTTTCTGGAAAAAGATATAGATTACAGACCTAAAATTGAGAGTGGTCAGGATTTCATGCTTCTTCCAGTTAAAAGAGAAATTAAAAAAATACCATACATTAGCGCCACTGATATAAGAGACTTCATATTCTGTCCCAGATATTATTATTTAAGAAAAACATTCGGAAACTTTTTAGAGAATGAAAGTGTAAGGTTTGGTGAAATATTTCATACATTTATGGAAAACTTGGATTTTGATGAAAACGATATACCAGTGGCTTTTCAGGATTATGTCTCTTTCATAAAGAATATAGAAATATGGAATGAGATTATGAACCCTGAGAACAGGATTTTTAAAGAATATGAAATAAGATTGAAAATTGATCATACAATTTTAATTGCGCGATATGATCTTTTATCGATAGGAAAAAATTCAATCATAGTTGATTATAAAACTGGAACTGAAAATTATTTAGATGCCATACAAATGCAAATTTATGCATTTGCATTTTATAAAAAATTTAAAGAGATCCCGAAAAAGGAGGTAATCATTTATTTAAAGACCAAAAATATTATGGAGTTTAGCTTTAACGAGGAAGATCTTTTAAATATAGAGAAAAGGATAAAATATATAATTTTCAGTATTGAGAATGAAAATTTTATCAGGAATGATAAAAATTGCGATAAATGCAGTTTGATGAATATATGCAAAAAACAAAATTAAATATACAGTTACATATACCCCAAATAAGCGGAGGTTGTCGAGACTGGTCAAAGGCGCCAGATTGAGGGTCTGGTTCCGCAGGGATGCGAGGGTTCAAATCCCTCCCTCCGCACTTTTCAGCGTTTCATGTGCATTCATTAAATTTGAGAATTTTAATGTTTATCAAGCCCAGATTTTATTATGATTTAAAAATATATTATCTAAGGAAGAGCTTAAACAAAACAGTACCTTAAACATTAATAAATTAATTGAAAAAAATAATAATCTTAACTTATTGGCAAAGGATAAAATGTTATATTTATATTCAAATTTGAATTATTGAGATCAATTACGAAATCCACAGAAATGTATATATCAGGATAAAAATTTAATTTGTTTAACAGATACAATAAAAAATAATTGAAATATGAATGCAAAAATTAAATTTTATGAGAAAAATTTTTATTCAGAAAAAACCTTACCTTATTAGGTGATTATTAAATGCCAGCATTTTTCAGGAAAAGACCCATAAAACCATTGGACAAACCTATGGGAAATGTGGAGCCCAGAAAATATCTGGACTTGAATGATTATGAGCCATCTATTGAGCTAGGTTCGACAGGACCCGTGGTAAGAGTAGGTGAAATTTTCAGGTACGAAGATTTGAAGGATCTCTCGGAATACGTTTACAACGGGGACGTATTAATTTTGGATTATACAGCGATTTCAGAGGACGAATTAACATTGAGAAGAATAATCAACGAACTAAAAAGTGTAGCTAAAGATGTAGACGGAGATGTTGTTGCCATTGGTAAAAACTATCTATTTGTTACACCATCAGGAATAAAAATAGACAGAAATAAAATTAGGGCGAAGTAATAGATATGACCGGAATAAAATTCGTTGGAAGTGGGGGACAGGGTGTAATATTGGCAGGTTTGATCCTAGGAAAAGCTGCAGCCATTTTTGAGGGAAAAGAGGCTGTATATACTGAGAGTTATGGTGCTGAGACAAGGGGTGGCTTTTCAAGTTCATCGTTAATAATATCCGATGAGAAGATAGATTATCCCTACGTGCTTGATGCTGATGTTATTGTTGCATTCTCCCAGAAAGGTTACGATTCAGCTTTTAACATTCTTAAAAAAGATGGAATTCTAATTTATGAAAGTGATCTTGTATCACCCAAAAAAGTTGATAAAATGTATGGCATCCAGGCTACAAAGCTTGTTAAGGAAAAGTTCAACAAGACAACATCTATAAACATGGCAATGCTTGGTTATTTGGTGAAAATAACAAATGTTGTATCAAAGCAATCGCTTTTAAGTGCTGTAGCAGAATCCGTGCCTAAAGGAACAGAAAAGGAAAATATGGAGGCTGTTGAGCTGGGATATAGTTTTAGTTGAAAATTTTTAAATGTGATGAGAAGAGGGTCAACTGAGCCTGAAAGGGCAGTGATGATCCCTATGAGTGCTGATTTACCTGAACATGTGTTCTGGGACCTCTGTGGTCCCCTTCGTTGATTTTGATACTTTTTCAATTGCTTTTGCAAAATCTTTAGGTATCACGTAATCCCTGTTTTCCCTGATCGCATTCATTCCGGCTTCTGTGCAAATTGCTTTTATATCCGCACCTGACATGCTTTGTGTTGTTTCTGCTAAATATTTAAAGTCCACATCCCTTAAGTTCATTTTTTTAGTGTGTATTTTAAATATCTTTTCCCTTGCTTCTTGATTTGGCATTGGAATCTCTATTATCCTGTCAAATCTCCCTGGTCTGATTAATGCTTCATCAAGAATGTCAGGCCTGTTTGTAGCGGCAATAATCTTTATATTTCCAAGTGGATCGAACCCGTCCATTTCAGCTAGCAATTGCATAAGTGTTCTCTGTACTTCCCTGTCCCCGGAAGTTGACATGTCAAGTCTTCTTGAACCTATAGCATCTATTTCATCTATGAACAATATGGATGGAGATTTTTCTCTTGAAAGGTCAAAAAGTTCCCTTACTAGCCTTGCTCCTTCACCGATGTATTTTCTAACAAGTTCCGAGCCTACGGTTCTAATGAATGTTGCATTTGTATTGTGAGCAACAGCCTTAGCAAGAAGGGTCTTACCTGTCCCTGGTGGGCCTACAAGTAAAATACCTTTGGGTGGTTCTATTCCCACCTTTTTGAAAAGCTCAGGATTGAGCAATGGTAGTTCAACTGTTTCCTTTACTTCTCTTATCTGATAATCTAAACCTCCTATATCTTCATAAGTAATTTCTGGCTTTGAAACAATTTCAGCAGCAACAATTGATGGATCATAGCTTTCTGGTAAAACGCCTATAATTGCCAAAGTAGTTTTATTAAGAGCTACCCGTGCCCCCGCCTTTAATTTACCTGTAGGAATTTGATCTGAAACATTTACAACAAAGGATGGACCTGTTGAACTCCTTACAACTATTTTTTTATCATTCAGGACATCTTCAATATATCCCAAAAGGAGAGGTGTTGCTCTGAGTCTATTCAATTCCTTTTTTAATTGATCATTTTCATACTGCATTCTTCTTAATTCAGATTCCAAATATTTTTTTTCACTTTCCAAAATTTTAATTTGTTTTAGAAATTCATCTTTTTCCAGATCAAATGATAAACCTGTTTCAACATCATCCTTTGCCATTGACTCACCTTTTATTCTTTATCTGGTTCTAATATATTTATTTTTTCTTTAAAAATTGAACTTGTGATATCCTGAAATTATTTCCTTTTTATACCTCCTTCTATGAAAAAGGTCTATTTGACAATGATCTAAATCTTTTAGAGGATAT
>JBMFSK010000024.1:0-15942 GCA_049967595.1 Thermoplasmata archaeon | reverse complement strand
TAGCGACCTCGAAGGTCAAGGGGGAAGTCGACCACTTTTCCGACTCTCACGATAAGATCGTCATGTTATCGTGGTCAAAAAGCCTTTTTCATGACACCTATATATTATGGATATACGGAGCTAAAAGATTACAAGGGCACTATATCGATAAGCTTCAACACCCTTTATAGCCTCGTTTTTGAAATACTGGCTAAGATTGTTAAAGACGGGGTAAAAAATATTCTAATAATCTCAGGACATGCAAGCTCAATTCACATGGCAGCTATAAGGTCAGCTGATAATGACATTCTGGAAAAGGAGCCGGTAAAAATTATGCTTTTGTCGGATTATGACATTGCCTACGAACTAAGATCTAAGCTTGTGCCAGCTGAGGATTCTCATGCGGGAATAATTGAGACTTCAAGAATGATGGCCATCAGCCCGGATATTGTCAAGAATGATTACAAGTTCTCTTATACAGGAAAAGGTAGATTCATGGTAATTGCAAATTACAGTTCAATTTACCCAGAAGGAACATTGAGTGACCCGAAGGGTTCTTCTCAGGAACTGGGCAAAAAAATAAACGATTACGTTGTTGAAAAGCTTTGGGAAATTGTAAAAGAAAACTTTAACCTCTAATCCAATTTTTTTCCTCTTTGAGCAATTTCCATTGCAAGATCAAAATCTTCCATATCCATGGCAAGGTTTGCTGCCTGATCGTAAAGATCTGCATAAGATTCCTTGAATTCCCTTCTTTTAGTTTTTGGTAATGTTTTCATCACCTCATCAACTGCATCTAAAGCCACTTTAAGGTAATCCAACGCTTTGAGGCTATTGCCTTTTTCAGCCTCCATGTATGCAAGATTTTGCAATGAAAGTATGTAATTTTCCAAATCCTTTGTCTTTTTTGCCTCTTCCATTGCTGTTTTAAAATATTTTTCAGATTCATCAGTACCCCATTCAATAAGACCTAGGGTGTTATATATATCAGGCATTATCTCTTTATTAGATTTTGCTTCCTCTAACAAATCATTAAGAATCTTTTTAGCTTGATTTTTATCTTTTTCAGCGAGAATTGTAGCATAAAATATCTTTTCTTTGATCAAATTTTCACCATTCTTGAACTTCATCATTTCTTCTTCATATTGCAATGCCTTGTCAATGTCGGCATTTTCTTTGTAGAAATAACATTCAGCAATCTTTTTTAACAAATATGGTTTGTCAATTTCATCGGCATTTTTTAACGCTTCAAGGTACAAATTCAACGCCTGGTCAAGCATTTCTTTATCGTAGAGTTTGTCTGCTTTGGTGATCAATTCATTTACCATGCGAGTAGTATTTTCTTCTATGATTTTAAATTTTTTATGGAGAAATAGAAAATCATATTAAACCGCTTTTATTAGGGGAAGAGATAGGGATGGCAGGAATTATAAGAAAATATGCCCTCATCGAAGTTAGTGTTATTCTTATAGTTGCATTTTATGCGCTATTTCCTCCATCCTTGGTAACTGAAGTTTGGCTTTTTGCATCATTCTCATTTGGAAGGATGTTTGCTGCGTACGTTCTTTCGTTAATATTTTCTATACTCTATGGACTTTACGCAGCTACGAACAAGAAAGCAGAAAGGATTATGATACCAGTTCTGGATATCCTGCAGAGTATACCAATTCTAGGCTTTTTCCCAATTGCTATATATTTGCTAATCCTTTATTTGCCTTCAGCTATAGGCGTAGAAATTGCATCAATAATACTTATATTTACGAGCCAGGCATGGAACATGGCCTTCGGCGTCTATGAAAGCATTTTGACCATTCCAAACGATATAAAGGATGCTGCAAATGTTTACAGATTGAGGGGAATGAGAAGATTCAGGATGCTTTATTATCCCGCCATGATACCAAGGTTAGTTTATAACAGCATGATGTCATGGGCAGGTGGATGGTATTTCCTTTTTGCTGCAGAAATTATATCTGTAGGGAATACAAGTTATAAAATTCCAGGTCTTGGTTCTTTCATGTGGGAAATGGTAGAAAGCGGGAAGGTAGATTATGGTCTTCTGGCACTAGCAACTCTTGTGATCATAATTGTAGCCATGGACATACTTATTTGGAGACCGCTTTCAAAAGCTTCAGAAAAGTACAAGTATGAATCACTAAGCGAAGAACAGATATCAAGAAGATTTTACCTTGCAAAAATTCTAGATTATATGCCATCACTTGATTTTATGTTCAGATTTTTCAAGTTTAGGATGGGCAGGGCATTGAAAGGAAGGCATTTTAGAGTGTTTGTAAAATTATGGAGGAATAAGAAGTATTTGTCCTATGCTACACTGATCTTGATATTTGGGTTTATTGGTTATGCAACAGGTGTAACAATTGAAAGAGGAGTACACATAAGCGTGCCTTTGTCGGCATTGTATCCACTCCCCTTGGCAATTTTACTATCTATAGCAAGGTTGGCAATAGCCTATGTTCTTTCTTTGGTGTGGATAATTCCAGTGGTCATTTATATCAAATCTCACAGGAATTCTGAAAAAATACTCAGCCCTATTTTTGAAATTCTAGCTTCTATACCTGCTACGGCTCTATTCCCTTTCTTTGTTCTTATTTTAATAAAAACACCCTTTGGTGTGAACCTTGCCTCAATACTTCTCATTATGACAGGCATGCAATGGTACATTCTTTTTAATGCGCTATCTGGTGTTGGTTCATTCCCAAGCGATTATGATGCTGTTGCAAAAACATTCAAGTTTTCAAAATGGCAGTACATAAAAAAGGTACTTTTGCCGGGTATTTATCCTCCTATTATCACTGGAAGTATAACAGGCTGGGGAGGTGGCTGGAACGCTCTTATAGTTTCTGAGTACATAGTGATTAATGGTGTTACATATTCCGTTCTGGGGATTGGTTACTTGATTGATTATGCGACGTATGTTCAGGGGAATGTTGCTTTGAACATAATTTATGTAATCTTCATGGCACTTACAGTTGTTATTTTGAACCGGCTTCTATGGAGAAGGTTGTATGCTAGATCACAGCGCTATGCTTATGAAACCTGAAAGAAAGGCTTGGGAGAAATTTTACAGTAAACAGCTCAATCCATGGAGGGGGAAAAAGGAAATATTAGATTTTCTGAAATTTGTTGAAAGGGGATCACTCATTCTTGATGCAGGATCAGGCACGGGAAAAAGTTCCCTTGTTTATTCAAATGATTTCCAAATAATAATGCTTGATTTCTCAATGAACTCCCTAAAGAACTCAAATGTAAAGGGTGAAAAGGTTCTAGGAGATGTCAGGAAAATACCATTCAAAGATAATTCTTTCGATGCCATTATTGCAGTTCATATTTTAGAGCATATGTTCTTGAACGATAGAATAAAGGCAACAGATGAACTTTTTCGAGTTCTCAAACACGGTGGATACATTTTTGTTGAATCATTTTCTGTCGAAGACTTCCGCTTTGGGAAAGGTAAAGAAATTGAGAAAAACACTTTTTTAAGAGGAAACAGAATCTTTACCCACTACTTCCAAGAAAATGAGTTTCTTAAACTTTTAAATAAATTTGAAATAATAAAAATACAGAAAGAGATAATTAAAAGAAAAATATTAAATAATACATATAAAGTGATAAACCACGTTGCTATTGGAATTAAGGAATAGTTTAGAAAGATTTTTATTCTTGTATGACATATGGAATTGAAAGAGGAAAAAATATGGAAAATGGAAACATGTCTTATAGGGCTGAGGACATACAAATCTTAAACGATACTGAAGCGGTTAGAAAAAGGCCAGGGATGTACATAGGCAGTACTGATGAGAGAGGTCTTCATCACCTTTTGGTAGAGGTAGTTGATAACAGCATTGACGAAGCACTAGCTGGAATATGCAAAAATATTATAGTAAAATTATACCCGGACGGGAGTGCTAGTGTGGAAGATGACGGGAGAGGAATACCAGTAGAAATCCATCCAATTTACAATAAACCTGCCCTGGAAATAGTTCTAACTGAATTGCATTCCGGGGCAAAATTTGATAAAAAAGTTTACAAAGTATCAGGTGGTCTTCATGGTGTTGGCATTCATGTTGTGAACTTTCTTTCTGAATATTTTAGAATATTTGTTAAAAGGGACGGGAGATTATATTCCCAGGAATATGTAAAGGGGCAAAAGAGATCAGAAATTGTTGATTTAGGATCTGTAGGCACTGGAAAATTGAAGATAGACGAAAAACTGGAAATTGAATTGGAATCCCCAACTGGCACTTTTGTTTATTTCAGACCAGATACTGAAATTTTTGAGACAAAGAATTTTAACTATGATATAATAAAAGGCAAACTCAGAAGCCTTGCCTTTTTGAACAGGGGCCTGAGGATTGTGTTAAAGGATCTCAGATCAGGAGAATATGATGAATTTAAATATGATGGCGGTATAGTTGAGTTTGTAAAATTTCTTAATGAGGGTGTACAACCTATAAACAATGATGTTGCATACTTCTTCGATGAGGAAGGGCCTATTCAGGTTGAAGTGGCACTTCAATATAATGATCAGAATTATGAAACACTTCTTGGTTATGTAAATGATATTCAAACAGAGGATGGTGGCACACACATAGTAGGCTTTAAAACTGGTCTAACAAAAGTATTGAATGATTATGCAAAGGAAAACAATCTTCTGAAAAACCTAACAATTACAGGTGAAGATGTAAGGGAAGGCCTTACAGCTGTAATGCTTGTTAAGCACCCCGAACCACAGTTTGAAGGTCAAACAAAAACGAAACTTGGAAATAGTGAAGTAAAAGGCATAGTTTATTCAATGACCCTGAAACACATGAAAAAATACTTTGAAGAACATCCCGCTAGTGCAAAAACTATAATAGCAAAGGTATTGAACACTGCTATGGCCAGGGAAGCTGCAAGAAGGGCAAGGGATCTTGTTAGGAGGAAAAATCTTCTTGATATTTTGGATCTCCCTGGAAAACTTGCAGACTGTTCTCTTGAAGACAAAGACAAAACTGAGATCTTTATTGTAGAGGGGGACAGTGCTGGAGGATCTGCAAAACAGGCCAGGAACAGGGAATTCCAGGCAATACTTCCATTGAGAGGTAAAATACTGAATGTGGAAAAGGCAAACATAGATCGCGCTTTCAGGAGTGATGAAATAAAGGCACTGATATCTGCGATCGGGACTGGAATAAATGATGATTTTGACCTAAACAAATTGAGATATGGAAAAATAATTATTATGACAGATGCTGATGTGGATGGTGCTCATATCAGAACTCTTCTTCTTACATTCTTTTACAGGTACATGAAAGATCTCATATCGGATGGGCATATATTCATTGCGCAGCCCCCTCTCTACAGAATACAGAAGGGGAATGATGTTAAGTACGTTTATTCTGATGAGGAGAAGGATTCCTTAACGAAGGAATTGGGTGAAAATGCTGTTGTACAGAGGTTCAAGGGATTGGGGGAAATGAATCCACAGCAGCTCTGGGAAACGACAATGAACCCTGAAACAAGAAGAATATTGAAAATAGATATAGAAACAGCATCAGAAGCGGACAGGCTTTTTTCTCTGCTAATGGGGGATCAGGTTGAACCAAGAAGGGAGTACATAATTAAGCATGCAAGGGAAGTAATGAACCTTGATATTTGAAGGTGATTAAATGGCACAGGTGGATATTAAACCCATTGAAGAAGAAATGAAATATTCTTATATGGATTATGCAATGAGCGTTATAGTTGGCAGGTCTCTGCCTGATGTAAGGGATGGACTTAAGCCCGTTCAACGAAGAATACTTTATTCAATGTATGAGATGAATTTAACACACGATAAGCCATTCAAAAAATGTGCAAGAATTGTTGGGGAAGTAATGGGTAAATACCATCCCCACGGTGAAGCTCCAATATATGATGCTCTGGTAAGAATGGCGCAGCCATTTTCGCTTAGATATATATTGGTAGATGGCCAGGGAAATTTCGGTAGTGTAGATGGTGATTCTCCCGCTGCGATGAGGTATACGGAAGCTAGGTTAAAGAAAATTGCTGAAGAGCTTCTAGAAGACATTGACAAAGAAACTGTACCCATGATGCAAAACTTTGATGGTTCTCTCATGGAACCTCTTGTACTCCCAGCTAAATTCCCCAATCTTCTTGTAAACGGCAGCTCTGGAATTGCAGTAGGTATGGCAACAAATATGCCTCCTCACAATCTTAGGGAAGTAATAGATGCAACTGTACACTACATAAAAAGCAGGGACTGCACCGTTGAGGACCTGATGATGTACATAACAGGTCCTGATTTTCCTACTGGAGGTACAGTGCTAAATTATTCCGGATTGATCGAGGCATACAAAACTGGAAGGGGAACAATAAGAATAAGGGCAAAATACACCATTGAAGAAAAAGAGAAATCCCAGGAGATCATTTTTACGGAAATACCTTATGAAGTGAACAAATCAGAGCTTCTGCAGAAAATATCGGAGCTTGTGAGGGAAGATAGGATTACCGGTATCCAGAACATAAAGGATGAATCGGACAAGAGTGGCATTAGGATCGTACTAAAATTGAAAAAGGATGCAAATGCTGATATCGTTTTAAACCAGCTTTTCGAACATACCCAGCTCGAAATTTCTTACGGAATAATAAACCTCGCGCTTGTGGATAATGTTCCAAAAACATTCAATCTCAAGGATCTAATTTCAGAATTTGTAAAGCACAGATTTACTGTAATTAAGAAAAGAATTTCTTACATACTTAAAAAAGATGAGGAAAGGGAGCATATACTCAAGGGATATTTAATAGCGCTTGACAATCTGGACGCTGTAATAAGCACAATAAGAGGTTCCAGAGATTACAGCGAAGCAAAAAATTCACTGATCGCTAAATTTTCACTCAGCGAATTACAGGCAAAAGCTATCCTGGATTTAAGATTGCAAAGACTCACCGCACTGGAAAGAGAATCAATAATAAATGAAGAAAAAGAGCTCAGGAATGAGATAGAAAGGCTTAAAGATATTCTCGCACATGATGAGAAGATATATGGTATCCTGGTCGAGGAACTTCAGGAAATAAGGAAAAGATACGGCGATGAAAGAAAAACGGAAATTCTTAAGGAGGATGTGACCAGGAGGGACATTGAGGACCTAATTCCCCCTGTAGACATGCTTGTCACTTTTACTCTTAACGGCTACATAAAAAG
This sequence comes from Thermoplasmata archaeon, assembly GCA_049967595.1. Classification (GTDB taxonomy): domain Archaea; phylum Thermoplasmatota; class Thermoplasmata; order Thermoplasmatales; family ARK-15; genus ARK-15. The sequence continues at coordinate 8,762 of JBMFSK010000024.1, read as the reverse complement.
AATACCGCTTGAAGAATACAGATCGCAGGGCAGGGGTGGGACAGGTGTTATTACGGAATACGGCGAAGGAGATTTCCCGAAACAAATAATGATAACGAACAACAGAGACTACCTTTTATTTTTCACGAACAAAGGCAGAGTATACTGGCTTAAGACTTATAAAATAATACAGACATCAAGAAAGGCCGTAGGCAAAAATATAAGGAACTACCTTAATCTTGCAGAGGATGAAACAGTGCAGAAGATATTGCCTGTAAGCAGTTTTGATGATAAGTTTGTTATCTTTATCACAAAGAAGGGAATAGTCAAAAAAACGCCACTTAAGAATTTTTCAAATCCAATGTCAAAGGGCATAATAGCCATTACTCTGAGAGATGATTCCATCATAGATGTTGCACTTGCCGATAATGATAAATACATAATAATAGCTACAAGGAATGGTCAGGTTGTGAAATTTCAGGTAAGGGATCTCAGATCAATGGGAAGAAAGGGGTACGGCGTAAGAGGTATAAAACTCAAAGAAAATGATGAAGTACTGTCTTTAACAATCGCAAGCGACGAGGATTATATTCTTACAGTAAGTGAGAAAGGAAAGGGAAAGATAACCAGATCCTCCGAGTACAGAAAAACGCACAGAGGAACGCATGGTGTAAGGGGTCAGAGGATTTCTGATGCTACAGGAAAGCTAGTTTCTGCATTGAAAGTGGATAAGAGCGATACAATCATGATACAAACCATGCAGGGCATGACTATCCAGTTTAATGTTGAACAGATTCCTGAACATGGAAGGAATGCTTCTGGCGTAAAACTTATGGAAATTAAGGAGAACGATAAGGTGATTGCTCTTACGCGCATATCACTGAATTAATGTTACTCCATTCTTATCAGGTCTTACAGTGTAATATCTTATCCTTGATGCTTCTAAAATTTCTTTCACTTTATCCTCATTTTTTGGAAGAATTAAAACTGAACCCCCACCACCAGCACCTGTGATCTTTGCACCGTATGCATATTGTTTTACTGAATCAATTATGCTTGTTGTTTTTTCATGACCTACGCCTAGAATTGTTAAAAGTTTGTTATTTCTGTACATGAGCTCGCCTATCTTCTCTAGATCATTCACCTCTAAAAGTTTTATAGCTTGCATAGATATGCTTCCTATTTCCTTGATTATGTCCATGCCAAAGGTATTTTTAGTAACAAAATTATATACTTTCTGAACCAGATTTCCAGTAGAACCTCTTACCCCGGAATTCGCAATTATGAAAGTTGAATCAAAAAATTCCAACCTTGAAACATACCAGGTGATGTTGTTTTTCTTTACTTCCCATAAAGGATCTCCATATGGCTGTCTAGAAACTATTACAAACCCACCAGATGTGACCGTTGATGTGTCCACTGGGCTTGCCCTTCCCTGAACAAAGTATTCTACCTCAAATGATGTTTTTGCTATATCATCCTTGGACCATCTGCCTTCCATTGCAAAAAGAGATGAAAGTGTTCCTACAGTAACAGATGCAGATGAACCCAGGCCGCTCGATGCTGATAAATGGCTTCTAATCTTTACGTTTACCTTTTCCTTAATTTTGGATAATTCATATGCTGCAATTATATAGGAATGGAATCTCCTATCTGGCTGTGACCCATCAACAAGAAATTCATCGGATTTTGTTATCTCTACATGCGAATATAAGTTAATGGCCATTGCTATAGCCGGTTCTCCATAAACAACAGCATGCTCACCGAATAGTATTGCCTTGGCAGGTGTTCTTGATATCATTTTTCAACATTTCCTGAAATGTTTTAGCATTCTCACACATATGTGTATTGTTGAACATGGTATAATCATTTTCATTCAAAATTTGTTTAAGATAAATTAAATCCCCTTCATTATAAAAATAAGAATATCCTGTTTTTCCATGAAGTCTGTAATATTTGAATTCGCCATTTAAGCTCTTGTTTTTTAAAGGATCCACAACATGAACGATGCCAAATTCTTCCATTATGGTTTTTAGCGTATTCTCATTCCATTTGCCTCTTATTTCTAAGCAGTATTTTACGCTTCTTCTAGAAAATTTTCTGAAAAATTCATAAAGGTTTTTTATATTTTCTTCATTCTCGCTGAAATCGGGCGGGGCCTGGATGATTATCTTATTTGCATTGAGTATAGACGCATATACAATCATTTTTTCCATGGCCGAATATACTTCTTCAGTGGGCTTGAAATGCCCATAATTATCCGGATTTCCAAAGATAGATCTGAATCTTCTATAAGTCGGAGATCTTTTATTATGTGAAATTATCTGTATTGCCTTGAAGGTAAATTCAAAATCTTTGTTTGATTGGTTTCTTAATTTTTTCAACCATTCCTCTTTAACAAAATCGTAAAAGGTTTTCTGCAATTCAATTACGCAAAAATCCTGAAAATATTGAGATCTGGATTCACAGAAACCGCAAGTCCCAATTTTCATAATAATGTGTTAAATTATTATTATATATATTTTTTAGTAATTTCAATCTCTGAGATTGCTGAAATTATGAATAAAAAATAGTAAAATAAAATTTTTATGTTTAAGAATAATGAAAAAATTTTATAGAGAATTAACTTTACCTGAAATAATGATTGATTATTTTATTATTGATAGAAAAAAATCTATCTCTATTGGGAGGGAATTTGAAAATGGTTTATGAATTATCAGAAGAACAGAAGATCATATTATCACAGGTGGAAGAATTTTCCAAAAAAAATATAGATCCTATTGCAAAGGCAATTGATGCAGAAGACCATATTCCTTATGAACTTTATAAGGAAATGCAAAAATATGGACTTCTTACCCTAACCATTCCTGAAAGCTACGGTGGCCTTGGCCTTGACATGTTCACATATTCAAAAATACTTGAGATCGTTGGAAAATATTCTGGAGGTGTGGCATTGAGCCTTGAAGCCCACAATAGCCTTGGATTGAACCATGTATTTTCATTTGCATCCGAAGAGCTGAAAAGGAAGGTTATAGATTTTATAAAAAGTAATGCTAGACCAGTAGCATGGGCTCTTACAGAGCCAACCTCCGGTACAGATGCAAAAAATATGGCAACATCATATAAGAAAGAGGGGAATATTTACAGAATCAATGGTGAAAAAATTTTCATAACGCATGGAGTGAGCAGCAAATATATAGTTTTGATGGCAAAAGGTGATCAGGGTATAAACGCATTTCTTGTGGATGGTGATTATCCAGGCATAGAAAGAAACAAGATAAAGGATAAGCTCGGTGTAAGGGGAAGCGATACTGGGGACATAGTTTTTAATAATGTTGAAGTGCCCGAGGAAAATCTTATTGGTAATCCGGGTGAAGGCTTCAAGCAGGCGATGAAGATTCTAGAAGGAGGAAGGATTGCAATCGCTGGTATTTCGCTTGGCCTGGCCCAAGCTTCACTAAACCTGAGCATCAGTTATGCAAAAGAAAGAAAGGCCTTTGGGAGTTCAATTTCACAGTTTGAAGGTATTCAGTTTTACATCGCAGACATGGCAACAAACATACAGGCTGCCAGGCTTTTAATAGAGCATGCAGCGGAGCTTTATGATAAAAACTTGCCTGTAAAAAAAGAGGCTTCAATGGCAAAATACTTCGCCAGTCAAGTAGCTATGGATGCCACAAGAATTGCCATACAAATCCATGGTGGCTACGGTTATTTCAGGGATTTTGGAATTGATCGATATCTCAGGGATGCAAAATTGATGGAGATAGGCGAAGGCACAAATGAGGTTCAGAAAATAATAATAGCAAAGGAGATTTTAAAGTAAATGGAGGTGTAATAAAAAATGGGAAATAAAGTAGCGATGATAGCTGGAGGAATGACACAATTCGGAAAATCTAGGAAAGACTCTACACAGGAAGAGCTTGTTATGGAAGCGGCAAAGATGGCTCTCTTTGAAAATGACCTGAAGAAAGATCCACTGGAAGTAAAGAAGATGATAGATGGAACGGTGGTAAGCTATTTCTCAGATCACTTTGAAAGACAGCTGCTTTTTGGAGCCATAATCAGAGACTATCTCGGTTTTAATCCAATACAGAGTGTGAGGATAGAAGGTGGAGGCGCAACAGGAGGGCTTGGCCTCAAAGCCGGGTATGAAATGGTTAAATCAGGCAATGCAAGCCTGGCTCTTGTAATTGGATTTGAGAAAATGTCAGAGGTGAGCACGAGCAAAGGAAACGAATTCATTGCACTTGCATCTGATACTGATTTTGATTTTCCAGTGGGGGGATATTACTCAGCGTATTATGCAGCAATGGCTACAAGGTACATGTACGAATTTGGTATTACGGAGAGACAGATGGCAAAGGTGGCTGTAAAGAACAGAAATAACGCTCAGTACAACTTCTTCGCCCAGACAAATGCAAAGAATCCGTATGCAACAAAAAGCACTTCTGGGTTCATAACAATAAATGATGTCCTGAACTCTCCTATGATAGCCACACCATTAAAAAGACTGGATTGCTGCCTCATGAGCGACGGCGCAGCAGTTGCACTATTGGCAGAAGAATCTATTGCAAGGGAGCTCACAGATAAACCTGTCATAATTGAAGGTGTTGGCAATGGAACAGATACTATGAGACCTGGCGATAGACCAACAACCGTTGGTGGTCTCATAAAGGATGACTTATTACTTCCACATGAAAAACCTGAATGGTACGAGAACATGGTATATCCAGGTCTTCATTCATTCAGAGCAGGCAGAAAAGCCGCGAAGATGGCATATAAGATGGCTGGCATTACAAATCCTCTTGAACAGATAGATGTGGTGGAACTTCATGATGCATACACATCAAGCGAGCTTCAAACGTATGAGGATCTCGGCCTTGCAAGATATGGAGAGGGAGGAAAATTGATAGATTCAGCACCATTTGATGATGAAAAGGGTGTTTTCAAGGAGATTAATCCCAAGCTTGCAAATAGGGTTCATGTAAATCCATCGGGTGGTCTTCTCGGCTGTATGCATGCTGTAGGAGCCACAGGCATAATGCAAGGTGTGAGTGTAATGTGGCAGATTCAGGGAAAAATTGAGAAGTTTTATGGAAGTGACAAGCTTCAGGTTAAAAATCCAAGAAGAGGACTTGCGCACAGCCATGCCGGAACTGGTAGCGATGTTACAGTTTTCGTTTTAGGAAGGGGATGGTAAAAATGTCCGTAGGAGAAAAGTATGTGTCAAAAAATAAGAATCCGCTTGTAGTTGATTTTCCATATTCAATACTCTACAAGCATACCTTTGGCGAGGTATCGCCATTCTTTGTGGGTCTGAAAAACAAGAGATTGCTTGGTACGGTCTGCAGGAATAATGACAAGCATAAGAACGGTAAAGAAATTCTTTATCTACCGCCAAGAGCGGATTGCCCAGAATGCATGGCGGAACTTACTGAATGGGTAGATCTCACGGATGCTGACATAAGAATCTATACTTACACAACCGCTTACTTTGCAGGGGAAACATTCCTGAACAGGATCCCGTACACACTAATAAATATTGATGTTAAGGGTTACGATAATTCATATTCAAAGCTTACGAGCACTCTGGTTATAAATGAGCCTGGAGAAATAAACATTGACCTCAAGGATATCAGAATAGGTATGAAAATCAAGCCAAAATTCAGGGATGTGCCTTTGGAAAAGGTTGACGCCTCAACATTATATTTTGTCCCGGCGGAGAAATAAAAAAGCTTAAAAAGAGATAAGGCTTTCAGGTATCCTAAAACCGGAAGGTGTGATATAAAATGGTAAGAAAACCGGCAAGGATGTACAGGAAGATTACGGGTCCAGCATACTCAAGAAAGGAGTACATAACTGGAATACCGCAGCCTAGGATACACGAATTCGAGCATGGAGATTTAAAGAACCAGTTCAGGTTTGGTTATGTTCTAAGTTTAATTGCTGAGGAAGATTGCCAGATAAGGCATACAGCACTAGAGGCTGCAAGGGTAGCTGCTAATAAATATCTTATGACAGCGGTAGGTGCAACTAATTATTATCTGAAGATCAGAGTTTATCCACACCATGTGCTGAGAGAACATAAAATGGCTACTGGTGCTGGTGCTGATAGGATATCTAGCGGTATGAGTCTTGCTTTTGGAAAGCCTGTGGGCACTGCTGCTAGGATAAGATCCGGAGAAACCATACTCTTCGTTAGAGTGGATGCGGATAACATAGATAAAGCTAAGAAAGGTCTAAGAAAGGCCATGATGAAACTGCCAACACCTTCCAGGATAGAGATACTGCCCTTTAAGGTACAGTAAGAAGATTAAATTCTCTTATCAAAAAATTTTTTTCATCTTCTTTAAATGATTTCAAATTTGTAGATAGAAGAAGAACACCTTTGTTCTCAGCTACCAAATCCTTAACTGTCGTCAATGCTTTTGCCAGATTCTGGAATCCGTTGCTTGTGTTCAAAAGTTCTATACCTTCAAGCAGAATTACACCTCTTTGGTTATTTTTTACAAAATCACTTATGCCGCTTGCTATTATGTTTAAATCCGTTGGCTGAAGTGAAGAATATTCTCTTCTGCTCTCTAAACTCACCTTGGAAAGCCATATGAAGCTTACGTTTTTCATTGTCCCGTAAAATGATATGCTTTCAGGATGCGTTCTCGTTATGCATAGTCCAGGGGATCCCCTTGTTACAGCCTGCTTAAATATATTGTAGCACTCATATGGTTTTTCTTCATCTATTAGATAAGATTGTCCATATTTTAATGTGAATGACGGTTGCTTTGATGATTTATTCATAATTATTTTCAATTTTTTTTGGTAAGATTTAATCAAATTTTCAATTTCTTCTGGTTCAATCTTTTCATTATTTTTAATTTCTTTTAGATCATCCAGCATTTTTTGGAAAAGTGCATAAATTAGATCATTTTTCTCATTGTCCATGATTTATAATCATTAATAAGTGATGCATAAATCTTTCTTTTATCTTTATTTTATTGAATATATTTTTAATCATTATTCGAGTAGAAAATTCAGGCAATGTTTTAAATATTGGGTTAGAAATTATCATATTGGTGAAAGAAATGAAATCCCTCCTTAAGGATGTGTTATCAAAATCCTATGTGAATGAAAATCAATATAAAAACGCTGCGCCAATAACCGAATCTGAAGAGGATAAGGAGCTTGAAGAAATACTAAAGGGTCTTAAAACAGTAATAAAGATAATTGGCTGTGGAGGTGGAGGATCAAATACAATTAACAGAATCATGGAAGAAGGTGTCATAGGTGCTGAATTGATTGCAGCGAACACAGATGCACAGCATCTTTTGATTGTAAAAGCTCAAAAAAAGATACTTTTGGGTAAAAGGACAACAAGGGGATTAGGTGCAGGTGCAATACCACAAGTGGGTGAAGAAGCTGCAAGAGAGGCTGAAGATAAATTAAGAGAGGTTCTTCAGGGATCGGATATTGTGTTCATAACTGCAGGTCTTGGCGGTGGAACGGGAACAGGTTCAGCTCCTTATGTTGCAAAGATTGCAAAAGAGCTGGGGGCCTTGACCATTGCCGTATGCACGCTTCCATTTGCATCGGAAGGAAGAACGAGGATGGATAATGCAATTTACGGCCTTGACAAGCTGAGAGAAACTGCTGATACAGTGATCACAATACCAAATGATAAGCTGCTGCAGCTCGTCCCTAGAATGCCCTTGAACGATGCGTTCAAGGTAGCGGATACCGTTTTAATGAGAGCTATCAAGGGTCTTACGGAAATGATCACTAAGCCCGGGCTGGTGAACCTGGATTTCAATGATCTTAAGACGATAATGAAGGATGGTGGTGTAGCAATGATAGGTGTTGGAGAGAGCGAGTCACCAGGTGATGAACGTGCTCAAGAAGCATTGAATGATGCTGTGAATTCTCCTCTCCTCGAAGTGGACATTTCATCGTCTACCGGTGTCCTGGTTCATGTTATAGGCGGACCTGAAATGACCGTTTCCGAAGCACAGACAATTGTGGAGGAAGTTCACAAACGTGTAGGTGACAAAGCGAGAATAATATGGGGAGCTGCGATAGATCCGGAATTCGAAGGAAAAATAAATGTGATGATCGTAGCCACAGGTGTCAAATCAAAGCAAATTATGGGCAAGATCACGGAGAAAGAACTAAAAGAAAGGCATGGCGTTGACGTGATAAAATAAATTTTGTGAGCTACTCCTCAGCTAAAGCATCGGAGCTTCCTGATTCATAGACCGACATCTGCCTGTATGGATATATTCCGTACAAGCCCGATGTGGCGATCTCCACAGGCATATATTCGGACCGCACTAGCCCTACTTTTATCAATCCTATTTTCCTTATGTTCTATCTTTATGCGCTGGGGTATGGCAAAATAATCATTCTTTCCCTTCTTCCTGAACCTGGGATGTTCGGCATTCTTATGAAAGAAATTCTTGAATGCATTCTCAAGAAAGCGTAAGGACAGCTGAAGTGATTGAGAATTTACTTCGTACAACCATGGATATTCCTTCTTTAGTTCTAACAGCATAGTTTGCGTGTCTATATAGTTAAAAGATGATTTCTCTGCATCCTTATGTGTTATGTAGTATCTGTCACGCTCTTCAAGGAAGTGATTGTAAACGAATCTGCAGCTGCCAAAGTGCTTTTCCAATAATACCTTCTGTTTCTCATTTGGATATAGCTTCACTCTGGTAGACATTATCACTGTTTATAACCGTAACTCCGCATTTTAACCCATAAATTCTATTCCTTCTTTATTCGTA
>JBMFSK010000023.1:0-16393 GCA_049967595.1 Thermoplasmata archaeon | reverse complement strand
AAGAAAAAAAGAAAAAGAAGGATATTACGCAAAAAATCCAGAGTTAAGGATTAAAATTTTTGAATTTTTAAAAAATGAAATATTAAAATATCCATCTGCTATATGGGTAAATTGTGATTTAAATGCAAGATGGTGGATACTTCATAATTGCAATTGCATTTGTTTTAACCTTGGTATCCGTATTCTTAATGCTTTGGATGGTAAACAAGATAGCCCCAAAGCACGATCCTAGGAAAGAACTGGCAAGAAATGATACCTATGAATGCGGGGAAAAGACGATAGGTGATTCCAGAGGACCTATACATGTACAATATTATTTTGTTATATTGATGTTTACTGTTTTTGATGTATCAATAGCACTTATTATCCCTTGGGCATATGCATTCAAATCCATAATATCTTCATATGGGCTTATCTCATTCTTGAACATAATGTTATTTTTGGCTATAATGCTTGTTGGCTTATTATATGCAATTAAAAGAGGATACATGGATTGGAGATGAGAAAAAATGTCAGATTCAATTCTTTTTACAACGCTCGAAGAACTGATTAACTGGGGTAGAAGTAATTCTGTCTGGCCTCTTACATTTGGTCTTGCCTGCTGTGCTATAGAAATGATGGGTACTCAGGGTTCGCACTATGATATAGGAAGATTTGGCAGTGAAATATTTAGAAACTCACCTAGACAATCAGATTTAATGATAGTTGCTGGTACAGTCACAAAGAAAATGGCTCCTAGATTAAGAAGATTGTATGAACAGATGGCTTCCCCAAGATACGTGATTGCATATGGTTCATGTGCAACTTCTGGTGGTCCTTATCAGGGAGCCTATTCCGTTGTTATGGGCGTGGACAAAATCGTACCAGTGGATGTATATGTTCCAGGTTGCCCACCAACACCTGAGGCATTGATTTACGCAATAAACAAGCTTCAGGAAAAGATAAGAAAGGGGGAGGCCGGAAGATGATAATTGAACAAGGTAAAAATAAGGATGGCACAAATTATATTCTTGTTGATGTGAATTCTCTAATAGAGACTTTATCATCATTAAAGAAAGAAGGTTACAATTATTTGGTTCTTATGTCAGCAGTAGATTATAAAAAATATAGAGAAGTTGTTTATCATCTTTCTTCATATAATGAAAACAAAATAATTGTTGTAAAAGTAAGACCTGAAGATGATACGCTTCCTAGCGCTACAGGGATATGGGATTCAGCAAACTGGTTTGAAAGGGAACTTTATGATCTAATGGGTATAAAGTTCATAGGTCACCCGGATCTAAAAAGAATATTTTTACCTGAGGGATGGGTAGGTCATCCTTTAAGGAAAGATTACGATATGAGTAAAGAGCAGTTCGTAAACATGAATGAAGATGGTACTGACAGAGTTAGTTTTGATCCGAAGGATGGGTGGTGAAAAATGGAAGAGAGAACAATTGATGTAAATTTTGGTCCGCAGCATCCTTCAACGCACGGTGTTTTAAGAGTAAAGGTAAGACTTAATGGTGAAACGATTGTGAAAGCCGAGCCCATAATCGGTTACCTTCATAGGAATGCAGAAAAGCTTTCGGAAGAAAAATTCTATCCGGCCGTAACAGTATTCATGGATAGGTTAGATTATGTTAGCAACCATAACATGGAGCTTGGATATGTACTTGCTGTAGAAAAGCTTGCGGATGTTCAGGTTCCTGAAAGGGCAAACTGGATAAGAATGATGGTTGTTGAGCTCAACAGGATAGCGAGTCATCTTGTATGGGCAGGGACTATGGGTCTCGACCTTGGAATGTTAACACCCTTCTTCTATACTTTCAGGGAAAGAGAAAAAATAGTTCAGCTTTTTGAAATGCTTTCAGGGGCTAGGTTAACTTACAATTATATAAGCATAGGTGGAGTTTACAAGGATATACCAGGTGAGTTTAAGGATAAATTCCTTGAATTTTACAATGAATTTCCTAAGAGGTTGAATGAAATCCAGAATCTTTTCATGGAGAATGAGATTTTCCTTCAAAGGATGCAGGGTATAGGATACCTTTCACCTGAAAAAGCTATGAGCTACAGTATTACTGGTCCTGTATTGAGGGCAAGTGGAGTTAAATATGACATTAGAAAAAATTATCCCTATTTGTATTACGACAAGGTTGATTTTGATATTCCAACCTCCAAGGATGGAGATAACTTTGCAAGGTTTGTCGTAAGAATAGAGGAAATGCGTCAGTCACTGAAGATTACTAAGCAGGCGTTTGATAAAATGCCGGAAGGGGAATATTTTAATCCTCTGTATAGAAAGCAGGGATTGATAAAAATTAAAGGTAAGGGTGAATCATATTCAAGAACGGAATCCCCCAGAGGGGAATTCGGTGTCTATGTTGTAGGTGACGGTACTTCAAAACCTTACAGGGTAAGGATAAGATCCCCTGCATTCCATGCTCTTTCAGCAACAAATGATATGGTAAAGGGTTCAAAAATAGCAGATATGATTGCTACCTTGTCTACGCTAGACCCTGTATTTGGGGAGGTGGATAGATGAACACAATCATATGGCTTATATATTTTATACTTAAAGCCATAGGAATAAACTTTGCCTTTTATGGATACTACGGTCAAATTATACAGACAATACTGGTAGATTTAATAGCTGCATTATTGATATTTTTAGCTGCAGCTATAACAATAATAATTGTCATATATATATTCAGGAAATACATGGCAGATCTGCAGCAAAGAATAGGCCCGAACAGGGTAGGACCTTACGGGATTTTCCAGCTTATCGCGGATGCTTTGAAGATGTTTGGTAAGGAGGATATAATTCCCGGCAATGTAGATCCGATCCTTTTCAGGTTTGCGCCTTATCTTATATTCATTCCATTGATTTTATCATATCTTCTAATACCTTATGGTTCGTTATACCACTGGTTGCTTATCTTTACAAATGTAAAGGTGACTTTGCTTCTTGTAATAGCGTTTTCTTCTCTTGCACCTATCGGTGAGATAATTGCAGGCTTTTCTTCAGGAAATAAATTTTCATTGCTCGGTGGTTTAAGAGCAGCAGCACAGGATCTAAGTTACGAAATACCCATGGTTATAGCTTTAGTGGGTGTAATTGTCGTTTCCAGCTCATTGAATCTATATACAATTTCACTTAATTCAATACCTTTTGCTATTTTAGAACCCATTGGATTTTTCGTTTTCTTTCTAGCAATGGTAGCAAAGATGGGAGTCGTACCTTTCGATCTTCCTGAAAGCGAAAGTGAGCTTGTATCAGGTTTCAATATAGAATATTCTGGTCTCAGGTTCGGTGTATTCTATTTGGGTCTATTTGGAAACATATTTTTTGGATCACTTTTCATTTCAACAATATATCTTGGAGGTGGATCAGACCTGCCATGGGTTGCTGGTTTAGGTTATATATGGCTATTAATTAAAGCATTTATTTTCACTTTCATATTCCTGACTTTATGGATTGCACTCCCAAGGATCAGGGTTGATAAATTCATGAACTTTGGATGGAGGATCCTTTTGCCACTTTCTTTAATAAACCTGATCTGGAGTGTCGGCATTGCAGCTCTTATGAGCGGGGTGGTTTAAAATGAAGGGCATCATAAAAGGAATAATTACTGTTACGAAGCATATGTTCAGGAAGCCTGTTACAGTTCAGTACCCTGAAGAACCTATACCATGGCATACCAAAAGGTTCAGGGGCAGGGTGGTATTGAATCTGGATAGCTGCATAGGTTGCACATTGTGTGCACAGATATGTCCTAACCATGCTGATCATATGGTACATTATGAATATGAAAATGGAAAGAACTGGAGAAAGATATATCCGGCTGTTGACATTGGTGTCTGCACTTACTGTGGTCTGTGTCAGGAAATTTGTCCTACAGGTTCAATAAGGTTATCCAACGAATTCGAGTTAGCTCATTTTGACAGAGATATGGATTATTTGCCGGACAGGCTATCAAGAAGCGAAACGGAGTTGAAGTATCATGATTGAATATCTTTTTCTTGCTATAGGCATTCTAGGCGCTATATTTGGTATCTGGGCAGTGACAGAAAAAAAGCTGTTCAGAGCTGCCCTAGCACTAACATTTTTCCTTATTGCAATCGCATCACTTTATGTGATTTTAAATGCACAATTTCTCGCTGCCATTCAAATTATAGTTTATGTAGGAGCTGTTATAACATTATTACTGTTTACAATAATGCTTACCAGGGGTGAGGAAGTTGAAGAGTAGCGTTTCAATAATTATATCCACACTTTTCTTTATTTTAGTAATGCTCTTCATATATGGTGTGAATTACACATCAACAACTTTCGTTGAATCTATAAAGGATCTTGGAGCAATATCAATAGAATTTGGCAATTTTGGCATAATATTTGAGGTAATGGCAATTCTTCTTCTGTCATCAATGTTCGGAGCGTTTTATTTAGCTTCAAAGGAGGAAGATCAATGATACCTCTATTTTACGTTCTGTTTGTTAGTCTTTTAATGTTCACCGTAGGCATATATGGGATATTAACTGTAAAAGGCGGGATCAGGCTTTTGATAAGCGTTGAAATTCTGGTAAACAGCGCTAATTTAAACATAGTGGCTTGGGCTACAATGAGTGGAGACCCTAATGGCATTTTATTTGTATTGATATCAATCGCTATTGCTGCAGCCGAGGCAGCTGTGGGCTTTGCAATATTGGTCGCATTGTACAGACAGACAAAGGGTGTTGGATTGAAGGCCCTTAAGGAGCTGAGGTGGTAAAATTGATGACATACACTGGATTAAATGGATTTTTGGAACCTCAGGTCTTGGCAGCTGTGATGATCTTTCTATTACCAATTATAATTTTCATGTTTGTATTACCACTTGGTAAAAAATTCCATGGTTTTAGAAAATTCTCAGGAATAGTTGTAACAACAGGCATTTTCATTTCATTTTTGCTAGCATTTTATTTATATTATACTAATGCAAATTTATATTTCTATAGTGCCTGGTTTAATAATTTCACTTGGGGTGTTTACATAGATCCTCTTTCAATAGCAATGGCGATGATGGTTTCAGGTGTTTCATTCCTTATTCACATGTTTGCTATAGGTTACATAGGAAAAGATCCTAACAAACATGTATACTTTGCTGAAACGTCTCTATTCACAGGAGGAATGTTAGGTGTTGTTTTAAGCTCCAACATGGTCATGTTTTTCTTGTTCTGGGAGCTTGTTGGTCTCTGTTCTTACTTATTGATTGGTTTCTGGTGGCATAAACCAAATGCTGCTTCAGCGGCTAAGAAAGCTTTCATAGTAACAAGGGTTGGCGATGTTCTTTTGATTCTTGGATTAGCGGTACTGTACTGGGCATTCTTACCAGTGATAGGATCCAATAATGATCCACTTTCGATATATAATATAATAAAATATGTGACACAAGTCTCGCCTTTTAATCTTGCTTTGGCAGGAGCCCTTATTTTAGGAGGAGCAGCTGGCAAATCGGCACAGTTCCCATTGCATGTATGGATACCTGATGCAATGGAGGGTCCAACTACCGTTTCAGCATTGATTCATGCTGCTACGATGGTAACAGCAGGGATATACCTTGTGGCGAGAATATATCCAGTTTATGTATATGCACTTCCTTGGGCTGATTACTTAGTTCTTTATATAGGTGCATTCACAGCATTTCTTGCTGGCACTATGGGTCTGGTGATGAATGATATAAAGAGGATTCTGGCTTATTCAACAATTAGCCAGCTGGGTTATATGCTTGCTGCATTAGGTCTAGGTTTTATTTTAGTGAATCCTCTTTTAGGAAATACAACAGGTATAGGAAATACTATAGGCATAAGCATCTATCATCTCATAGTTCACGCGTTTTTAAAAGCTCTGTTATTCTTGTCTGCAGGAGCTATACTTTATGCACTTTTGGATACTAGGGATATAAGAAAAATGGGTGGCCTATGGAAAAAAATGCCTATTACAATAACGGCCATGTTTATAGGGGCTTTAACACTAGTGGGCTTTCCACCCACAGCAGGATATTTCAGCAAGGATGAAATTATATCCTTAGCATATTTCGTTTACAATATAAATTCTTATGTTCTATATGCTTGGCTTCTTCTTGTTATTGGCGCTTTTCTCACCACCCTTTATACATTCAGAATGTTCTTTTCAGTAGCTTTAGGGAAGCCAAAAAGTTATGTAGCTGAGCATGCAAAGGATCCACCATGGGTAATGATTATACCTATGATTATTCTATCAATTCTGTCTTTAATATTTGGTATATTCCAAACCGGTTTTTACAATTATTTATCAACAATAACACCTATCACTGGAACTGTTTCAGTCTCTATTCCTTTATATGTAGAAATCATACCATTACTTCTTGTTCTTCTCGGTATTTACATAGCTTGGATATTTTATGGATCACACAGAGTTTCTGCAGAAAAGGTTGCCAAGGGATCAGGTGCCCTATATAGAATCGTTAAGGCGAAATACTATCTTGATTTCATTTTTACAAACATAATTGCGGAAAGGGCGATCGTTTTCATTGCCATAGTAATATCACTCTTTGATAAGTATGTTATAGATGGTATTGTTAATAGTATTGGCCTTCTGGCAAAATGGGGTTCATTAGTTTTCAGGAGGGCACAGACAGGTATTGTTCAAAATTATGCTGCAATGGTAATAATTGGTTTACTGGCATTCTTAATTATTGGAAAAATTCTGGGGGTGTTCTGAATGCAGGGTGAATACATTTTAGTTCTACTTATACTGCCGTTAATATTTTCAGTTGTCTCAATGTTCAGCGGTAGATATGTAAAATTGATTTCCTCAGTACTTTCAGGTCTATTAATAATATTTGTCATTCCATTCCTGCCTGATTTGAGTTATTCATTGTTTGATCCCGCTCAATACTTCGGAATGAGTATAAACCTTGAGATTTCCAATTTAAGCTACCCACTAATACTTTTAACTTCCATTGTAATCTTTATAGCCATACTTTACCAGGAAGGAAAGATTGAAAAATCTTATTTCTCGTATCTTTTCTTCCTCGAATTTTCCCTCATAGGTGTCTTTATGAGTCAAAATCTTATCATATTCTACATTTTTTGGGAACTTGTTTTGATACCTTCTTACTTTATGATATTGAGATGGGGTGGCCCTAAGAAAGATTATACAGCCCTTAAGTTCCTAATTTACACGCATGTTGGCTCGGTGTTGATGCTTATATCCATATTTATACTTGGATATAATTACTATTTAGTTACAAACACTTTTAATTTTAACATATCAACCTTAATGGCAAACCAATTTCTTGGAACCCTTTCACCCTTACTGCTATTCTTGGTGATGATGGGGTTCTTCCTCGCTTTCTTCATAAAATTGCCGACATTTCCCTTCCATACATGGGCACCAGATGTATATGTTGAATCACCGACAACTTCATCAATGGTATTTTCAGGTCTTTTATCAAAAATGGGTGCATTCGGGCTCTTCAGCATTTTTATCAGGTTTGTTCCTTTTTCTGGTGCTGATGTGGGATATTTACTTTTGTCTCTCGCTTTAACGTCTATTGTTTATGCAGCATTTGCAGCTCTCGCACAGAAGGATCTCAAAAGGCTTGTTGCTTATTCAAGCATAGGTCATATGGGTTTCATAACTCTGGCAATATCGGTTGTTTTTCTCGCGTCATCGATAGGTCTTCCTGTTTCTTATGCATATTTAGCGCTTGAAGGTGGAATGTTTATGATGTTTGCTCATGGTCTCATTGTACCAATCCTCTTCGGTGCTGTAGGTGCAATAGAAAGATCCACCGGTACAAGGGTCATAAGAGATCTAGGAGGACTAACCAAACAGATGCCTAATCTCGCTTTCGTAATGGTGGGTGGCTTTCTTGCATCTTTAGGTCTTCCAGGCATGGCTGGGTTTATTGCAGAATTTTCTGTTGTGATTGGTACATGGCCATTCATACATTATTTAGCTTTTGTAGTCATATTTGGTCTTGTGGTTGTAGCAAGTTACCACATATGGGCTCTGCAAAGAACTCTGTTTGGGCCTTACAACAATTACCTTGGAAACATAAGAGACATGCTTCCAAGGGAATTCTGGCCATTGATAGTCCTGCTTATATTGGTAATAATTGTGGGTATATTCCCTTCCCCAATATATTCAATGTTTGGTAATTATGCCCAATTTATTGGAGGTATGTAAAATGATACAGTATCTTTTGCCTACAATAGTTCTTTACTTGGCTGGTGTCTTGGTTATTGGAACTTCCATATTTACAAAGAATTCAAAGGTTTTAAATTATATTTCTGTTTCAGGTGCTTTGATTTCTTTAATTATTTTGTTATATGACCTTATGAACTTTAGTTTTGAGACATTTTCGGTATTTCAATTTGATTTTCCAGGAACCATATTCGCAATACTCTTTGTATTCATTCTTATTTTTGTGATAATATCAACATTAAAATTCAATTACAGCAGGGCAGAGTTATTCTATTCATTAATATTATTTTCAACCGGAAGTATGATCCTTGCTGCATATTCTTACAATCTTATTGCAATATTTGTTACATTTGAAGCTGCAAGCCTTGCTACATACGCGATTGCATCGTATCCAAAAAATGCAAAAAGTCTTGAAGCATCTTTAAAATTTTTCGTAATAGGAGCGCTTTCATCAGCTTTTATAATATTCGGTATTTCTTATTATTATATTTCAACAGGTAGCTTTAATCTTGGTGTAAGTTATAACAATTTGCAGCTTTTCATATTAGCTTTTATATTTCTAGTTGTAGGTTTTGGATTTAAGCTATCTCTCTTTCCTTTTCATAGCTGGGCAATAGATACATACAATGGTTCTAGAGCTCCCGTATCCGCATTTCTCTCAACAGCAAGCAAGCTCATGGCATTGATTGTAATGATTAGAATATTCCTCTCATCGAATTTTCAGATAATGATTGGTACAACAGGTTATACATATGTTCAAGTATTTTTCATAATTATTTCAATTCTGACAATGACATATGGAAATGTAACAGCTTTAGCACAGAGGGATGTTAAAAGGATGCTCGCATATAGTAGCGTGGCAAATGCAGGTTACCTTTCACTTGTATTTACTGTTTCAGGTTCAATCGCTCTTTCCCTTGCTTTGTCATCAATATTGATATTCTCTATGGCATACATACTTATGAAAGGAGGAGCATTCATCTCTATGGAAAACTTTGAATCAATTAATCAAGGAACCACATTGGAGGAGATATCAGGGATAGCAAGAAAAAGGCCTCTTTTCGCTGTATCTTTTGCTATACTACTCTTTTCTCTTGCCGGAATACCTCCAACCATAGGTTTTATGGGGAAATATTTTCTGTTTCTGAGCCTTATAGAGTCAAATCTCTGGTGGCTTGCAATAGTTGCTGTAATAAATTCAGCAATATCGGTTTACTACTACTTTAGGGTGGTAATGTATATGTGGAAAGAACCAAAATCAGATTTTTCAACAAAAGGGAATATTGATTTTGTAATACTGCTATTTGCCATTATTGTAGTTATTCTAGGTATTCTAACACCAATGTTTGTTGGTGGATTGAACACACTTTGGGGTGGTTTACCATGATACTTGCAAGAATGTATCTTTCTGTATATAATACCGATTTAATATACGGTGAAATTGAAGGAGCTTACAGATCAATGTTAAAGATAAAAAATCTTGCAGAAAAAAAGAAATCTAAGATTTATGAAGGTTTGGGTAAATTTGCATCAATAAACTTAAATGCATTATCAGGTAAAATAACCATTTCTCAGGCAAAAAAAGAACTTGAAAACCTTGCTATTTCATATCCAGAAGTATTCCTTATAGACAGAAATGGTATCGGAACTGTGGAAAAATCCTTGAATGGATATTTACAAAGGCTTGAATATTCAATAAATAGATATGATGTTAAATATCCCTACTATAATATGCAGAGATGTGATGATCTATGAAAGAGTGCATAGAAGAATGGGAAAAAGAAAAGGATGAAGAGACGGCTGCAGAGGTATTGAGATGTTTTAAGGAATGGGCTGAAGACATATACTTCAACGAAGATGATGGAAGATTGATGCTTGCAAGGGAGGTATGGGATAATTCAATTACCAAGATAATGAAAGAAATCTCAGAAAAATTGAACATTAAAACTAGGGATGATTTCATAAAATTGAAGGAGAAATACAATTTAACCATGTATTAAGTTAAAATTTCCAGAGTTAGAATTTAAGATAGGAATTAGCACATCCAAATCAGAATAATTTGAATGGACTTTGAAATGGAAATATATATATACCCATATGTAATTAAAATTAACAATCAACAATCAGGTAAAGGCAATACAGAATTCAATCCTGAAGTGGTACAATTGTCAGGGTAATAGAGCAAATAAAGGTATCGGCTATGTGTCAATTAAGTAGGATCGCAACTTAAAGTAGAAAAAATTTACTAACTGAGGTATGGAATATGTATTCAATATTTAGGGTAAAAAAATCGGAAAGTCAGAAGATAGATGAACTTTACAGAGATGACCTTGTTTCAAGGCAGAGTATAATAAAGAGGGATGGAATATCATTAGAGCTGAAGGATGATGATATTTACGTTCTTGTTGAAGGTTCGGAAGAGGCCTTAAAAAAGGCTAAAGAAATAGCTTCAAAATTTTCAACTGTGCTTGAAGGTAAAGAATTCGAAGAAATATACAGAAAATTCAAGGCTCAGGATGAAAAATCCCTTGAAGGACTAGGATCAATCTTTGGCTGAATATGTTGAATCTTATTCTGGCTGATTCAGAAATTGAGTTAATTCCAGAAGAGCTATGGAATCATCCTTCCGTAATAAAACATGCTCAGCGAAGGGGTAAAAAAGCTAGAAATATAATATTAGATTCAAATTTTCATCATTCAGCGATAAAACAATTTTTTCCTGGTGAAGAAAATAGAAGAGGCAGGCCGGATATAGTACATTATTTTCTTCTAAATTCTCTTGAATCACCCTTGAATTTAAGTGGTAATTTGACTGTTTATGTTCATACAAGAAACAATTTTACAATATTTATCAGACCTGAAACAAAAATTCCGAAAAGTTATAATAGATTTCTTGGGTTGATGGAAGATTTATTTCATAATGGATATGTACCCTCGGGGGACAAGCCACTTATAAGAATAGAAGAACTAAATTTAAAATCATTATTAAAAAAAATAAACATTGAAAATATAATTGTAATGTGTTCAGATGCAAAGATAGAAAAAATGCAGGATTTTCTGGAAAGGAATCAGGTAATAATAATAGGTGGTTTTCCCTCAGGAAATTTCATATCTAATATTCAGAATTACAGAAGATTATCCATATTCAAAGAATCATTAACAGCCTGGGTTACTGCTTATGAAATTATCTCAAACTATGAATTAAAATTTTCGATTATATAATTTCTCTCATTCTTTCAATCTTTTTATTTATTGTTTCTAATTTGCCTATATCATGGCGTACATATACATTGCCCTTAACATATTTAAGAGATTCTTCAACTATTTTTTCTGCATTATCTATTTTTTCATGAACACCTACGAAAGCTATAGATCTTGAATGTGTAGTGTATATCTTTCCATCTTTTGCATTTACAGAACCGTAATAAATTCTAGAACCTGTTCTTTTGATTCTTTCTTCATCAATAGATATTTCATCGCCTGCTTTTGGATTTATTCCATAACCAATTGGTACAATATATTTTACCACAGTTGATTCATTCCTGAATCTGAAATTATTTTTCAACATTCCTTCAGCCATCTGTTTAATAATGTCTAGAAAATTTCCATCCAAAATACTTAAAACATTCATTGCCTCTGGATCCCCAAATCTTGCATTAATCTCTATTACCTTTGGCCCATTTTTTGTTATCATGAACTGGCCGTAAATAACACCTTTATAAATGATACTCTCTTTCTTGAGAGAATTGATAATTTCTTTTATTATATTTACAGAGAAATTATAATCATCTTTGTTGACGAAAGGAAGAAAATGGTCGTTCATTGAATAAGATCCCATTCCTCCAGTATTGGGGCCTTTATCATTTTCAAATGCTCTTTTGAAATCCTGCACAAGAGGCATTGGGAAAATATTCGAACCATCTGAAAATGCTTGAAGAGTATACTCCTCGCCTAAAAGTTTCTCCTCAATTAAAACACCCTTGCCACCACCTATGCCCTCGTTCAAAATATTAATTGCATATTCCAGCCCCTCTTTTTTTGTTTGAAAGTGGTTACCTTGTACTTTTACACCTTTTCCACCTGTGAGCCCTACTGGTTTAACGACAAATTCCCCCTCCAAATCTTCTATATATTTTTTCAATTCCTCTGCATTTTCAAAAAAAGCATTTTTAACGTTTCCAGGAATCTCATACTTTTTCATTATATATCTCATAAATCTTTTGCTTGTCTCTATTTGGGCAGCTTCCCTTGTAGGGGATGCACATTTAATACCAATTTTTTCTAGTTCATTTACTATACCATTTTCAAGAGGTGCTTCAGGCCCTATTATTGCAAGGTCAATTACTCTATTTTTTATTGGTTCCCATTTTAAAATTTTATTTACATTTGTTTCTGCCTCGAGTAAAAAATTTTCACTTATTTTTTTCAACCCTGGATTAAGGTTTGACATTACAGTAAATAGTTTCCCCCCACCTTCTATAATTTTTTCACCTATGATATGCTCTCTTGCGCCACCTCCTATGAGCAAAACATTCATTTTTTATCACCTTCCAGATTAAGATTTAATTTTTTCGCTAAATATTCTTTTATATTTTTAGGGTCTGAAATATCTATACCGAAGTAAGGACCAAAGTTTTTAGTTACGGAAATTAATAATGTTTTCCCTGATGATTTAGAGGTGATCAAATTTTTTGACTTTAGCATTTCCACATGATCATAAATTTTCTCTCCTATCATTTCTCTCAAATCACTTTGCTTTATAGGTTGATAATAAGCAATCACTGCCAATGTTTTCAAAACATCTTTATCAAATTCGGGTTTGCTGAACTTGTAGGCAATTTCAAGGTAATCCTCCTTAAGCTGCATCACATATTTTTGTCCGACCTTTGTAATTTCTATTGAACTATCATTTTTTTCATATTCATTTTTTAATGATTTTAAAGCCCTGTAGATATCTTTTTTTCCTATGTTGAGTTTATCAGATATTTCTGATACCTTTATAGGTTCATCAACGGAGAAAAGAACAGCTTCTACGAGTTTTTTAACATCCATAATTTTGATAAATATTTGATTATTAATAAATTTTGGTATGTTATTTGGTATGTGCTAACAAATATCATATAATATTTAATATACTGATTTGCATTTGCATATCATGCCGGAGGTTGTTAAAATGGCTGAAGAATTAAATCCGTTTAAAATAGCGCAGGAACAATTGGACAAGGCGGCAAAAATTATGAAACTGGACCCTATTGTGCACCAATTTTTGAGGGAGCCAATGAGAATCCTTGAGGTAACAATACCAGTGAAGATGGACGACGGGTCGGTAAAAATATTCAAAGGATTCAGAGTACAGTACAATGATGCAAGGGGACCAACAAAGGGAGGAATAAGGTATCACCCACAGGAAACACTTGACACGGTAAAAGCACTTTCTGCATGGATGACATGGAAGACATCCGTAGTAGATTTACCATATGGTGGAGCAAAAGGAGGAATAATTTGCGATCCAAAATCAATGAGCGAAGGTGAATTAGAAAGATTGTCTAGAGGCTATATAAGAGCTATAGGAAGGTTTATTGGGCCTGAGAGGGATATACCAGCGCCTGACGTTTACACTACACCTCAAATGATGGCATGGATGATGGATGAATATTCAAAAATTGTTGGTTACAATGCACCGGGTGTTATAACAGGTAAACCATTGGAAGTAGGAGGTTCTTTAGGAAGAGGAGATGCAACAGCAAAAGGAGGTCTTTATACATTGAGGGAAGCAGCCAAGAAAATAAAACTTGATCTGAAGAAAGCGACAGTAGCTGTTCAAGGGTTTGGTAATGCTGGTCAGTTTGCTCATAAACTCGTTACCGAAATGTTCGGATCTAAGGTAGTAGCAGTAAGTGATACAAAAGGTGGTATTTATTGTAAAGAAGGTCTCGATTTTAAAAAAGTTCTTGCTCATAAAGAAAAAACAGGTTCCGTTATAAATTTTCCGGGTACTAAAAATATTACAAATGAAGAGCTTCTTGAGCTTAACGTTGATGTATTGATTCCAGCAGCAATAGAAAATCAGATTACCGGAAAGAATGCAAATAATATTAAAGCAAAGATTGTTCTCGAACTTGCAAATGGTCCTACTACTCCAGATGCTGATGTTATTCTTTTCAAAAAGGGAATTCTAGATATACCTGATTTCCTTGCAAATGCAGGTGGCGTTACAGTATCATATTTTGAATGGGTACAGAACATTAATGGATATTACTGGACTGAAGAAGAAGTATACCAAAGGCTTGATCAAAAAATGACAAAAGCATTCTGGGACGTAATGGAAACTGCTGAAAAGTATAAAGTAGAGCCGAGGATGGGAGCATATATAGTTGCAGTTAAAAGGGTAGCAGATGCTGTAAAAACGAGAGGTTGGGTATAAAAAATTTTAAATTTTTTTCTTATTTTTAGATTTAAATCAAAATGTTCTAATGGGTATAAGATTTTTTTCAATTAAATTTTTAATTTTATAGAAATTTTATTATTCTTAATAGATGCTGTGCTAAATTGTATCTAGATATCATTTGTCAAACAATATTTAATAATATGTATGTAATTTCTGACTTACTTATTTGAGGTGAAAAAATATGGAAGATGATAGGTTAATGTTAGATAAATTAAATCCTTTCAAAATAGCCCAAAGGCAACTTGACAAGGCTGCAAAAATAATGAAACTTGATCCAACAATACTTGCAATTTTAAGGGAACCAATGAGAGTCCTTGAGGTAAACATACCTGTAAAAATGGACGACGGGTCCGTAAAAATATTCAAAGGCTTTAGAGTGCATCACAATGATGCAAGAGGCCCTGTGAAGGGTGGTATAAGATTCCATCCAGATGAGACACTTGATACAGTTAAAGCACTTTCCATGTGGATGACATGGAAGACATCTGTTGTGAATGTTCCATATGGTGGAGCAAAAGGAGGAATTATTGTAGATCCAGAGAAATTGAGTAAAGGAGAGCTTGAAAGGCTTTCAAGGGAATACATTAGAGCAATAGCAAGATTTATAGGCCCAGAAAAAGACATACCGGCCCCAGATGTAAATACAAATCCACAGATTATGGCTTGGATGGTCGATGAATATTCAAAAATAGTAGGATACAATTCATTTGGTGTAATAACAGGAAAGCCACTAGAAATCGGAGGATCACAAGGAAGGACTGAGGCTACGGCTAGGGGCGGAGCATATGTATTGAGGGAAGCAGCTAAAAAAATAAAACTTGATCTTTCAAAGGCAAGGGTAGCAATACAGGGTAATGGAAATGTTGGAGGATATGCACACAAAGTAATTTCAGAAATGTTTGGTTCCAAGGTTGTAGCAATTAGCGATGTAAATGGTGGGCTTTACAATGAGAATGGTATAGACTATTATGCCCTTCAGGAATACAAGACAAAAAATAAAGGAACAATTTCAGGTTTTCCTGGAGCCAAAGCAATTACAAACAAGGAATTGCTTGAATTAAACGTTGATGTTCTTGTTCCTGCAGCTATAGAGAATCAAATTACAGGAGAGAATGCTGACAAGGTTAAGGCAAAGATTGTTCTGGAACTTGCAAATGGACCATGCACTCCAGAGGCTGATGAAATATTGTTCAAGAAAGGCATACTTCAGGTTCCAGATATACTTGCAAATGCAGGTGGCGTTACAGTATCATATTTTGAATGGGTACAGAATATTAATGGATATTACTGGACTGAAGAGGAAGTATACCAAAGGCTTGATCAATGGATGACAAAGGCATTTTGGGACACGGTAAATATGGCTGACAGTTATAAGGTAGAGCCAAGGATGGGAGCATACATAGTCGCTATTAAAAGGGTAGCAGATGCAATAAAAGTAAGGGGATGGGTATAATCCATTCAATTTTTTTATTTTTTTTCTCAAAAAATATATTTATGTAATCCCCAATCCTTTTGTTTAAATTTAATAAAGTGTATATAATAAAAATATAAAATCTTTTCTAAATATTAATTGATGAAAATACTCATTGCAGTAAAATAATGAAAAAAATAAAAATATGAAGGATATTTATATAGTTAAACAAAAAGGGTTTTTAAATCTACTTTTAAAATCTGAAAGATTGTTAACTAAGTGGAAAAATTTATTTTTTATAGATTTTGCAGGTGTCATA
>JBMFSK010000022.1:0-16500 GCA_049967595.1 Thermoplasmata archaeon | reverse complement strand
TAGAAAGATTCTCATAGCACCCCAAACACAATTTGAAGAAAAACCTGTTGAATAAAGTATTTTATATCATTTTTAAAACTAAATCGTGTAAACTCACGGTATTTTATAATTAATAATTATGTATAATTTATTCAATAAGTAGAAGGGGATGAGCAACATAGTTGGAAACATGTTAATGATTATAATCACTTTTATTCTAACGATTGCGGTTTTATTCTATTCCTTGAATGTACTTGATATAACTCCAAAAATAAACGAATCAAATTATCTTTCTGTAATGCTAGATGAAAATGGTTCTAATGTAAGCATTGTTATTACTCAGGGTTCTATAGGAACATCTTTTAAGATTGAGCTGTTATCAAATACAAATATTCTTATTTTAGTGGGAACAATTAATACTTTAAACAATTTTGCATATGTTAATGGTACTTTCAATTCATCAGAAATATCAATGAAAATTTTAGACATAAACCATGATCATCTATTAAATGCTGGCAATGAAATAGATTTAAAAAATATTTACGCCAATCTGATTGTTAATTTTAAATTAGTAATAATCTATCAAAATCTTGTAGTTCTCAATTACGTTCTTTGAAAAATTTCTTTTATCCATAATGTTAAAATATTTAGATCATATACAAGATAAAACAAAAGGTGATTGTAGGTTATGGTATCATTTAAGGTTGTTGTTTCGGATCCTAAAACTGGAAAAAGCTATCAAAAAGATTTGGAAGAACAAAATACTGGCGCTTTGATAGGAAAGAAAATTGGCGATATAATAGACGGTACAATATTACAGCTTGATGGTTATAAATTAAAAATTACAGGCGGGACTGATAAGGATGGTTTTCCCATGTCCCCTTCAATACCTGGAGGAGTAAGGAAAGCAGTTCTTTTAGCGGAGGGATTTGGCTTTCATCCAAAAAGAAAGGGAATGAGAAAGAAGAAGCTTTTAAGGGGGTATACCATCACCTCAGAAATTGTTCAGATTAATACAATGATAGTTGAATACGGTCAGATCCCGTTGGAGAATAATGGGAACCCTGAAGGAAAAGCATGAACGAGATGCCTAGACAACCGGAAGTAAACATAGGTATGGTAGGTCATGTCGATCATGGCAAGACAACATTAACAAAGGCTCTTACAGGTACTTGGACGGATACCTACAGTGAAGAAATAAAAAGGGGTGTTTCAATAAAACTGGGATATGCTGATGCAGCTTTTTACATATGCAATGAAAATGGTAATAAGAGGTATTTATCATCTGCAAATTTAAAATGCGATGGTGATCTTGAGCTACAGAGGGTTGTATCATTTGTAGATTCTCCTGGCCATGAAACACTTATGGCTACTATGCTCTCTGGTGCGGCGATAATGAACGGCGCTTTATTACTTATCGCAGCTAATCAAAAATGCCCTAGGCCACAGACAAGAGAGCATTTGAAGGCGCTTGAAATAGTGGGAGTATCACAAATAGTTATAGTTCAGAACAAAATAGATCTCGTTTCAGATGAAAGGGCTAGAGAGAATTATACCGAAATAAAAGATTTTGTAAAAGGTACAATAGCAGAAAAAGCGCCAATTATTCCAGTTAGTGCACACCATGATGCAAATATTGATGTTCTTATTGAAGCTATAGAAAAAATAATTAAAACACCTAATTTTGATCCATCAAAACCAGCGAGAATGTACATAGCGAGATCATTTGATGTTAATAAACCCGGTACACCTCCTGAAAAGCTACAGGGAGGAGTGATCGGCGGTTCTTTAATACAAGGAAAATTCAAAATAGGTGATGAAATTGAAATCTCACCAGGTTTTCAAATTGCAAAAGGGAGAAAGGTAGTTTGGGAACCTATTTATGCTGATATAATTTCACTTTATTCAGGTGGAAAAAGCTGGGAAGAGGTAAAGCCTGGAGGTTTAGTTGCAATAGGTACAAAGCTGGACCCGGCACTCACAAAGGCAGATGGCCTCATTGGTAGAATGGCTGGAAAACCAGGAACACTGCCAGAGTTAAAAAATGAACTCACAATTGAAGTTCATCTGCTGGATTATGTTGTTGGCCACACCGAAGAAATAAAAGTAGACAAGATAAGAACAGGTGAGGCTCTTATGTTAAGCCTAGGAACTACAACTACAGTTGGAAATGTAAAGAGTGCAAGATCAGATTCTATAGACATTACACTTAAATACCCCGTTATAGCTGAAGAAAAGCAGAGAATAGCGATTGGAAGAAGGATACAGAATAGGTGGAGGCTTATCGGATACGGTATTCTTATATAGAATCGTCCAGCTTTAACTGTGTCTTTTTGTTTATGGTATATTTCTGAAGGTTAAATGTTCTAATGATTAGCTGTGTCATAATATCCATGTACTCATTGTAATAATCCTTTTTTGGTACATAAGCCGGCATATTTTTAGTGATTGGTATTCCCAGAGCGTCGAACACATCTATTGTTTCTTTCCTGCTTTCACCGTATACCCTTTCAGCAAACTCAGGCTTTGAAGCCCCACATCTGTCTATTTCCCATTTTAAAATTGGCCTTTTAAAAAATTTGTATAGTACGAAAACGCAAAGATCTCCGGATTCCGGATGGTCAGTAAAGAATTCGGTTAGTATTTCATAAATGTTCTTTTCCTCAATTCTCATCACTGTATATATTTTGGATGGTTGTATCTCCTTCTCCTTCAAAATATTAAGATCTCTTAATGCCTGCAAATACCCAGTAAGAATTAATCTGTGTATTTTAAAACCTTCTTTTTCGAGTTTCTTGGATATTGAAGATATACTCATCTCCTCTTGGTTCAATATTTCGATTATCGTCTCACGCAATGTCTTGTATATTTCCTTTTGGTCCATTTATAAATCAGCAAACGTATATCCTTAAAGATCATTATAATTTTTTCTTTGAATTTTTTCCATGTTAGGAAAAAATTTATTGATGTATATATCATATCTATTACTATGCGATTATTTAAGAAAAAGAAAGATGAAAAGATCATAGAAAATTATGTGTTACAGACTGAAAAGGTAAGAGATGCAACAAAATTGCTTGTTAATGTTTACGATGCCCTTTTAAATTTGAATTACAACAAGCTTGATGAAATAACGGGTAACATTGAAAAAATCAGGGATGAGGTTTGCTTGTTGGGAAAAGACATTGAGCTTGAACTTTACAAAGGTAATATAATAACATCTGATAAATACATTTTTGTAGAATTGTCACAAAAGATTGAAAAGGTGGTTGAAAAGCTTATTCAAACTGTCAGGGCAATTTCACTAAGAGCAATGCCTTTACCTGGAGTGAATTTTCTTAAAAATTCGGATTTCAAAACATATATTGATGATACAATTACCACATCAGAATTGCTCTACGAATCCATAAAAAATATGTTCAACGAAGAAAAAAATACGGATGAAATATGCCATTCCATAAAAGAATATGAAAAGAAGATAGATGTTTTGAAACTTAAAATGCTAAAGGATCTTCACAAAATGGAAAAAGATATAGAAATTTTCACAATTCTTCAGATAGAAAATATTATACACAGAATTGATGAAATAAGCGATACTGCTGAGGATGCTTCTGATATAATAATTCTTATGCAAGCTCTTCAGTTAGATTAAATTATAAAAAATCCTCGAGAGTGCCCTTCTTTTTCTTTTTTTCATTTTTGAACAGTGTTGTTTGTCTTTTACCTGTGATAAGAGCATTTTGATCAAGTTCAAAAACTTCTGTAATTCTGGATAAAGTTTCTGCTACTCTTCTAGAATAGTAATCAAAATCAGGCCTTTTTGTAAATGGCCTTCCGCTAATGTAAGGCTCTACCTCTTGAGGACTTTTCTTGTCGTTTACTACTATCCATGATACTTTCATTCCGGGTATGAACTCATAACCTAATTCTTGCATTTTTCTTGCAGCTTGAACGTTAGGCATAGAACCTGGATTTTTGTATTCTTTAATGTCCCGAACTGATCTTGATATAACTAATTTCTCAATTGGCACCTCACCCTTTTTTACCTGATCTATGACTTCCTTTGACCTCTTCTTGGCCTCATCCAACTTTCCATCTAATATTAATTGAAATATTTCCATGAGCACTTCGCTCTGAAGATCGAAACTGTCTGTTCTCCGTGTTTCATAACCACGTACAACTATCTGTCCACTATCCTCCAATGGATAAACAACCTTTCCAACATACCTCTTTTTTGCCCCATGTGAAAAGAATGGCTCTAATATCTGCTGGAATTCAAATATTAAATTTTCCTTTTTTGAAATCTCATCCGCTATGTCATTGCCAAATCTAATGCTCTCTTCAAGATTTGGTTTTGGGGAAAGGAAAAAAACGCTATCTGTGTCACCGTATACTACTTTAATATCCTTATCCTCAAGATCTTTTATAATACTTTTGACTGTTTCCCTTGCAAAAGCTGTAATGCTAGAGCCAATTTCCTTATTTGTGAATCTGTAAAATGATGATGCAAAAACACCATAGAATGAATTCATCAATATCTTAATGGCCTGCTGCAATCCGTTGTAATATTTTTTCTGGTCCTCATCTTTAGCATTTTTCATCTTCTTTTTGATTTCGTCTCTTTGTTTCATAAGGTCGCTTAATATTTTTGGGACAAGACCCTCTTTCTCATCCCTGGAAAGGAATTTGACCCCTGATGGACTTACTATAGTGCCATTTTTACTTATTGTTGTAAAACATATATTATATTTTATAATTATTGACGGGTACATTGACTTAAAATCTAAAACACACACCCAGTGGTAAAGTCCAGGTTCTATGGTGTGAACATATCCACCTTCTATTCTTTCCTCCTCTTCCTGTGACATCATTAAAGGGACACCGATATCATTTCTGTCAGCCTCTCTTATTAATATTGAATCAATAAGTGTAGATGCTCCTGAGTTCATCACATCATCCATAGGTAATTTAGAAACAGTTGAAAGGTCTTGATATTTTCTTAACACATCTATTTTCATTAAAATTTTTAATGCAAGAAGAGCATCGTTAATGCAATATTCAATTACTTTTTCTTTGTCTTTAATCCATTCCTCATCCATTCTTGAACGATCCACATCGAGTTTCTCCTCTCCAAGCAAATCTTTTGCCACAGCGTTTAGTGTTTCCTGTTTTGGCCTTAATTCCCTTTTTACATTCCACCATGCATCGGCAACTATCCTTCCATGAACACGCCAGAATTGTCCCATAATTCTCATGGGTTCAGATCCGTCCCTTCCTATGTGAAAGCCGATCCTTAATTCCCTGGCAAGATCAAGAATATACGGCAAATCGTATCCGTCTATGTTATAGCCAGTAATAACATCGGGATCTTCTTCCATTATCAATTTTTCAAGCTCTTGAATTATTTTAGCATTATCTTTTTCTGTAATGCTTTTTTTTGTAATATTTCCTTTCTGATATATCGCTATACCAATAGTTAATATCTTTTTCTCTTTGAGTGAATTTTCTATATCAAGAGACAATATTTTAAGATCTGGAATAAAAGGTTCTATGTTTGTGATTGTTTCTGCTTCTATAACGATATCTGTGGTATATCTATTATTTTTTATCTCCTTGCCCTGAACTGATATGCAGGAACCTAAATTTAAATCGTAAATAAATCTGTGATGGAAGGGTATGTCTGCTGCAAGTACCTGGCTCTTTTGCTGCGCAATCTTTCTATAGTTAGGCACTTTCCACGGACAGTGAATTACTATTTTCTTGCATTTTTTAGTTTGACCAAAAATCCAAAGATCTTTATCTTCCATGGAAATTATCTCTGGATCATTTTTAAAATTGTTAATCAAATCCTCCGGAGGTTCAACAACAAAAAAGTAAGGCCTAAAATTTTTGTACCTTATGGCAATACTTTTATTGTCATCTGTTCTGCCGAATAATTCCACCACCACATTTTTTTCATCTGTTTTATCGTAAGATCCTGAAAGAATCCTTACCTTATATTCCATAAATTAACATATGAAGGGCATTAATTAATTTTTTTGAGTAATAAAATTTATATTTGTATAGCGATTTTATGAAATATGATTCTGGAAATTAACGGATGGGATTTGAATATAAAATTTTCAGCATCGCATTTCATCCCTTATCATGGTAAATGTTCTAGACTTCATGGCCATGATTATGGGTTAAGGGTTAAAATAGAGGGAGACCTAAATGATGAACACATGATCATAGATTTTATAGAACTGAAAGCAATATTAAGGGCTTTAGTGGAGGATATGGACCATCATGTTCTTATTCCAAAAAATTCTGACATTATATCTGTTGAAGAAATTGAAGCAAGAGTAATTGTTTCCTTTGATGATAAAGAATATATATTTCCTGTTGAAGATGTTTATTACGTGGATGTTGAAGTTACAACCGCCGAAGAACTCGTGAATTATCTTTTAAAAGAATTGATTAAAAAATTGAATTTACCAGAAAATGTTAGAAAGATTGAACTGTGCCTGGATGAGGGCATTGGACAGGGAGTTTGTACGGAGATGATGCTTACAAGATGAAAGCTGTAGCATTGCTTTCAGGAGGCCTTGACAGTGCAACATCCCTAGCAATTGCTGTTTCTATGGGCTACGATGTTTATCCAATAACATTTTTTTATGGGCAAAGGCATAAAAAAGAAATTGAAAGTGCAAAAAAAATTTCTAAATATTATGGATTGAAACTAAAAATTATAAAGGTAGAATTGAATAAAATAGGGGGTAGTGCACTTACAGATAATTTTGAAGTCCCAAGCAAAAAAAGCTATGAGGAAATCAGTGCAGAAATTCCAATTACATATGTTCCAGCAAGGAATACTGTATTTCTATCTATAGCTCTTTCATATGCTGAAACAATTGAAGCGGAAAAGATTTTCATAGGTGTAAATGCACTTGATTATTCTGGATATCCAGATTGCAGACCTGAATATGTTAATGAATTTAATAGATTATCTAGACTTGCAACGAAAGTTGGTGTTGAAGGCAGACCGATTGAAATTGTTGCACCATTGATAAGTATGACTAAAGGGGAAATTATTAAAAAAGGTATTGAATTGATTGTGCCTTATAATTTGACCTGGTCATGCTATAAGGGGGGGGAAAAGGCTTGCGGAACATGTGATTCTTGCTTGCTGAGATTGAAAGGATTTATGGAAGCAAATGCAAAAGATCCTATAGAATACGAAGAATATCCTGAATTTTACAAAAAATATCTTGAGGGTAAAAAATGATTCTGGACCTATGCTACATATGTGGAAAGCCAGCTTCCCACAGATGTAAGCTATGCGGTAGACCTGTTTGCAACGAACATTACGTAAGTTCTCTGGGTATTTGCACAAATTGCTACAAGTTAAGAAGATGATAAAGATCTGTGATGAAAAAGTTAATGTCTATAAGATAGCATTGGTATACTTATTATATCTACCTATTTTTTTTATGAATCACCAAATTAGGAACTATGCTGATGATTATTTCAAAGTATGGGAAGTGCCCTCAACTGGTCAATGTCAGCGATATATAAATCTCTTATATCCTGTATACCGTAATAAAGCATAGCTAGCCTCTCCAAACCAAGCCCCCAAGCAAGCACCTTATTTTTTATACCCATTGGTTCTGTCACTTCAGGGCGGAATATACCTGCACCTCCGAGTTCAAGCCACTTGGCATCCTTTAAAACATGAATTTCTAAGCTAGGTTCAGTGTAGGGAAAATATGATGGCTTAAATTTTATCTCCTTAAATCCTAGTTCAGAATAAAATTCAGATAGAGTACCAAGAAGCATTGAAAAATTACTGCCCGGTTCAGTCATAATGCCTTCGATCTGGTGAAACTCAGGTAAATGTGTAGAATCCATATTTTCCCTCCTGAAAACCCTTCCGATAGTAAAAACCCGTATCACGTTTTCTTTGTTGTGGTCATATAAATATTTTATAGAATTTACTGTTGTATGTGTTCTCAAAAGAGCCATTTTTGAAGCTTCAGCTTCCCATTCATATTTCCAGCCTCTTGATATACTATCACCGTTTTCATGTACCCTCTTAACCTTTTCAAAATATTTAGGTAGATCAAAAGTACCATCAATGTAAAATGTATCCTGCATATCCCTTGCAGGATGGTCCTGAGGAATGTACAATGCATCCATGTTCCAGAATGCACTTACCACAAATTGACCATAAATTTCTTTGAATCCCATGTTAAGAAATATTCTTCTTACTTTTTCTATGAATTCACTTAACGGATGCCTTCTTCCCATTTCAGGATATGGTGCGAACATTTTTATATCATACTTTCTTATTTCTTTCTCTCTCCATGAACCCGTTTGTATGATTTCAGGCGTCAGCTGGGAGATCTCCTCATTGATTTTTAATTCTTCATCACTAATGCTCTGACCTAAATTTGTCAAAATAAGTTCCCGCTCTACCTTTTCTTTCTTATTAATTAAATTTCTTTTTAATAGATAATCTAATTTTTCTTTCTCCAATGATTCTACTTCTCTTAAACTTTTTTCAATCTCTTCAATGGATTTTTCAGCTGTTTTTTCATCTGTAATATATACAAAACCATCTTTTACCGTCAAACCCTTATTCTTTAAATGGGCTATGCCCAAAGATACAGTTTCTTTACCAAGTAAATTTTTTAGATCCTCTATTCCAATGGGACCTTTTTCTTTTATTGTGGTTAACAATTTTTTTTCAGGCAAACCTTTCTCAAGCGATCTTTTCCCTTCATCGCTAAGGGAATATTTTATGTTAAGGTTTTCATTTATTTTTAATGCACCCTTCATCTTGAGCCAGGATGCCGCATTCATTATTTCCACCAGTGAAAGATCTATTTTATTAACGAGGTCATTTACCCTGGCTTTGCCACCCATCTCTTTTAATGCTTTTATAAGCATCTTTTCGTTCCTACTTAATTCCATAATTTTTATTAATTGCATGCTACTATTTTAATTTGATTAAAAGAGGGAAAGAATTAATAATATGCAATTTTTTTATTGTCTTAAAATGGAATTCAATAAATTGAAAAAAATGGAAATGCCAAGAATAATTCTAGCAGGTCATGGGGCTTTAGATAAAATCGGGAAGGTTTTAAGTGACCTGCAGATAAAAGGTAAAATTTTAATTGTTACAGGTCCGAAAACAGTTGAAATTGCTGGGGATGCTGTTAAAAAAATGCTGAAAAAGGATTACAAAGTTGAAATATTTCTTACTGGAGACGCAACGATTGAGAATGTGGAAGCAGTGAAGAAAAGGGCATCCAAGAAAAAATTCAATCTGATTATAGGTGTGGGTGGAGGTACAAAAATTGACATTGCCAAAAAAGCAGCTTATGACCTATCATTGCCATTCATATCAGTACCAACCTCTGCATCGCATGATGGTGTTGCTAGTCCTAGAGCTACAATTAAAAATGGATCTAGCAATGTTTCTAGTGAGGCGAGAGTTCCGATTGCTATAATAGCGGATACATCGATAATCATAAAAGCCCCTTACAGATATCTCATTTCAGGCGCAGCTGATGTTATAGCAAATTATACAGCGGTTAAGGACTGGGAACTGGCCTACAAACTAAAAGGAGAAGATTTTTCCAGCTCTGCTTACGCAATATCCAAATACACTGCTGATGAAATGATAAATTATGCCCCTTCCCTAAAACCTAATGATGAGGAATCAGTTTGGGTGGTAATAAAGGCAATAATATCATCTGGAATGGCGATGAGCCTTGCAGGTTCGTCAAGACCAGCTAGCGGAAGCGAGCATCTTTTTACCCATGCTGTAGAATCAATCGCTCCTGGAAGAGCTCTTCATGGTGAGGTTGCAGGCGTTGGTACAATCATAATGAGTTTCTTGCAAGGTCAGGACTGGAAAAAAGTACGAGAAGCGCTGAAGATGATGGGGGCTCCCACAAAGGCAAAGGAAATCGGACTTACCAATGAAGAGGCAATAAATGCTCTTACAATGGCACATAAAGTAAGGGAAAGATATACAATTTTAGGTGAAAATGGCATTTCACAAGAAGCAGCGGAAAAGGCACTGAAGGCAACAGAGGTGATATAAAATTGGTACTCATAGCACTCATAGGTAAAAGAATGGCCAAGCCAGGTCTTGAATTCCAATTCCTTGGCAATATAGTTGATTGCAGGGACTGCCCTCTTAAAAACATATGTTTTATGCTTGAAAGCGGTAAATATTATAGGATAACGAACGTGAGGGATAAAGAACATCAGTGTAAAATTCACGATCTGAACAAGGTAGTTACTGTGGAAGTTGAGGAAATACCGGTGCCGATAGCTATCAACAAAAAATTGGCATTAGAAGGAAGCACAATTACATTTGAAAATACTGGATGCGAAGAAATTAACTGCGAATATTATGATATATGCAACGTACTTGGCCTCAGAGATGGTACAAAGGTAAAGGTGGAAAAGTATATTGAAGATATAAATTGCCCAAAAGGTAAGCAAATTTCAAAGGTACTTGTGAGGTGGTAAACATTTTATTAGGTATAATCGGAAAACCTAATGTTGGCAAATCAACTTTCTTTTCAGCAATAACACAGCATATTGTTGAAATAGCAAATTATCCATTTACAACAATAAATCCTAACCTAGGTACTGCCTTTGCAAGAAAAAATTGTCCCCATATATTATTAGGTAAAAATTGCAACCCGAGAAATTCAATATGTATGGATGGAATAAGAATGATACCTGTGAGTATTATGGATGTAGCAGGTCTAGTTCCAGATGCGCATATAGGCAAAGGGCTTGGTAACAAATTTCTAGACAACCTAAGAAATGCAGATGCGTTGATTCATGTAATAGATATTTCAGGATCTACAGATAAGGAAGGAAACATTGTGGATCCGAATTCTCAAGATCCTTATGAGGATGTGATTTTTATTGAAAAAGAAATAGCATACTGGCTTTCTGAGATATTATCAAGGAACTGGAAAAAAGTTGCGCGTAGATTGGGTACGGAAGGATCAAAACTAGAAACACTATTAGCAGAACAGCTTTCTGGCCTTGGAATTTCTGAAATCCAGATTTCTAAAGCACTTGAAAATGCATCTTTTGGCCCGGTTGAAGAATGGAATGATAAAGATTTTCTATCAGTGGCAACGGAAATTTTAAAAATATCAAAGCCTATGGTAATTGCAGCAAACAAAGCGGACATTACATCCAAAGATAACATAAAAAAATTGAGCGAAAAAGTGAATTATCCTGTTGTGCCTGTTTCGGCAGATTACGAGCTGGCTCTTGTAAAAGCAGCAAAGGCAGGATTAGTACAATACAAGCCTGGAAACTCATCTTTTAAAATAATAGATGAAAAAAAACTTAATGAAAATCAGAAAAAAGCTTTGGAAAAAATAAGAATCTTCATGGAGGAAAATGGAGGGACAGGTGTACAAAAAGTAATTGAAACACTTGTTTTTGAGCAGTTGAATCTTATTTCAGTTTATCCGGTGGAAGATGAAACACACTGGGTAGATAAGTCAGGAAATGTTTTGCCTGATGTATATTTAATGCCAAATGGTTCTACTGCTATTGATCTGGCTTTTAAAGTTCATACAGATCTCGGAAAAAATTTCATAAGGGCAGTAGACGGCAAGAAAAAAATAATTTTAGGAAAAGACTACGTTCTTAAGGATGGTGATGTGATAAAGATTGTTGCAAAGGCCTGAATTTTTTAGATAAAGCAGTATAAGAAATGAAAGAAAAAATGAATGAGATGAAATAGCTTATATCAACACCGCCCAGAAAATTTGAAACAGGACCTGAAAAAAGAACTTCCGGGTTCATAAATGGGATGCTGATTGAAAGCCCTATTAAAAATGAAACAAATGAAATTTTTGAATTTCCATTTTTTATGAAAATGTAATCGGCAAAAATCACACCCGCCCAAGGCATAATCCAGTAATCAAGAAGATATAGAAAATCTTCATAGAAGGAATAGAAATTGTAATAACCTATAATTGAAACAACGAAGGAGATAATAGCTCCTGTCAACAGAATTTTCATTCTATTCTTATTTTTGAATATAGCATTAAATGAAAGGGATGATGAATATATATTAATAGAATTTGTACCAATACCTCCTAGAACAAGAGCTAGAGAAACTAGAATGCCAAAATATCCAGATACCCTGTATGCAGCCTGCATTGAATTCATATCCATGGTTTTAATTGCAACAATATAACCAAGCATTTCAATCCATACAGTTGATAAAAATGAACCTGTAAATGAATAAAAGAATACTTTTAATCTAGAAGAATCTTCTGGAAGGTATCTTGAATAATCTGAAGCGTAAGGTGCCCAAGAAGCAATATATGCAAAAGCCGATGCAAGGAGAACACCGAGACCAATGAGATTATTTTCAGGTGTATAAGATAAGTTAAATGATAAATTCCCAAATAGGGTAATGTAAAGAAACATAATGCCTAGGAAAACGCTAAAAATTTTTTCAAGTTTGTGTATGTAATCATGACCGAAAAATGCTATAAATACTTGGATTGTGCCATAAATTATGATCACTATTACAAAATCAGTCTTGAATATAGTCAATATGGCCATAGTTCCAAGTATCAGATTAACAACGAACCATCCAAGAGCACTGGTCCCTTGGAAGAATGAAAAAAGAAAATTGGATCTTTTGAATGTGTCTTCAGATATCATCATTTGAGTCTTACCCCTGCCAGGACCCATAGACGAAAATGTTCCTACAATTAACGAGCCAAGAATATTCCCCAATATTATACCAATTATTGAATATAGTATGCTCAAATTGAATATAACGGGTATGAAGCCAATGGCAAAATCAGCAAGCGTTAAATTCGCAGCAAACCAAAGAGTAAACTGATCAAAAGGTTTTCCCTTTCTTGATTTCATCGGAATTGTTTTAATTCCGTCTTCAGGCATATTACCGAACATGTGTTCGTAATATTTAAACATTATTTTATGAAATCTTGCACATTCTCTTTGTCTATTATTATTCCAAAATTTTTCAGAATGTACAGAATTTCATCAGGATCTATTTCATTTGTGAAATCATAGCTTTTCATACTTTCCTTTATCAGATTTTTGTCAAGCTTAAAAAATTTTGACATTAATATTGCGGCTTCATCAATCCTAGGGCCATTTCTTATCTCAGATGTGTTTTTAATAAATTTCTTGTAAAATTCCAGAACAGATCTGTTTATTTTGTCTTTTAAAACTAAAAAGCCACAGCAGAAATTATCTTTACCGTGAAAAATTTTTCTCTCCTTTTTTAATGCTGAAAAAAATGGCTCCCATATGGAAATGGCTTGAATTTGATTACTATTGTAACTTCTTATCATTTCTTCAGGAGAAAGAAA
Source organism: Thermoplasmata archaeon (assembly GCA_049967595.1). Classification (GTDB taxonomy): domain Archaea; phylum Thermoplasmatota; class Thermoplasmata; order Thermoplasmatales; family ARK-15; genus ARK-15. Next base: position 3,133 of record JBMFSK010000022.1, on the reverse strand, counting down.
ATACTTTATAGATTTGAAGTCTTTCAAATATTTTCTTGACTGAAAATCCATTGTAGAAAGCATTGTAGAACCAAGTATGCCATCTTTTTTATGGTAAACAATGCCAGAACCTCCTTTGGCGCAGGCGGAAAGGAGAACTATCCTATGATCCATAAGATGAAAAATGAAACCCGTTATTATAGGCGCGAACGCAATGTCTATTTTTTCAGTTATTAGTGCACGCATTTCCTCTAAAGCATTATTGTATGAAAAGATGTTAATTACGAGGGCGTTTAAATCTTTCTGTGACAAAAAAACGGCTGCGTACTCAGTAGCCTTTAGAATTCCTATGTTAAGAATTTTTTCTTTGTTTATGCTTACAAGTACAGTTCTCTCACTTATCTTTTCTTTTTTAAGATATCCATCACCTTCCATCTTATTCAAAATCTCAGAAAGATATGATTTGGATATATTCAACTCTTTTCTTAACTGAGTCTGGGTTTTGTTACCACTTTCCAGAACTTTTATTATTTTTCTTTCAAGTCTGTTCACAAAAAAATAAATGATTGTTTAATATTTAAATTACTCTGTAATTTATTATATCTGCCAATCTTTTTCCAACTTCCTTTGCATTGTAAAAATCATCCTCTGTGGGAATCAACATTGCCCTGAAGTGCTCCTCAGGAACTTTTAATCTAAGATCCCTAAGCCTGTTTTCAATCAACCTCGCAGCTTCACCGCTCCAAGCATATGTACCAAATGCAAAACCTATCTTGTTTCTTAGATTTATAGAACCAAGGGATGAGAGAAGATACCATACCTCTTTCATAGCATCCGCATTTACGGTATTTGAACCCACAATCAAGGCATCTGCTTCTTCAATCTTATCCAGAATTTTATCATCAATGAAAATTCCCATAAGATCATATAATTCTGCTTCAACACCATTTTCATTCAATCCCTCACCTATCTTTTTTGCAATCTTGAAAGTACCTCCATAAGAGGTAGCATAAAATATTAAAGCTCTCTTCTTTTCACTTTTCTTTACAGATGATAATTCCTTGTATAAATTCAAATATTTTTGGATATTTTTTTTCAAAATCGGCCCAAACCCTGGAGCAATCATTTCTAATTTTAATTTTTGTATTTTTTCTAATGCCTCAACAACAGAGTCTTTGAATGGTCTCATAAATTTCGTATAGTATTCTATAGATTCAGGCTGAAAATCTCTCAATCCTTCATCAAATAATTCTTCAAAGTATATGGGAGTAGAGAGAAAATTGCCTGTAAATATGATTTTATCTTCAGGAATGTAAGTAAAAATAGAATCAGGCCAGAATACATATGGTGAATATATGAACTCAAGCGTTTTATTGCCAAGTGAAATTCTGTCCCCCTTATCAGAAACCGTGAGTGGTTCTATGTTTCTATGCATGATTTCTTTTAGCATCATAAAACCGTGTTTGGAAATAACCACTTTTGCATTTGATTTTTCAATTATCTTTGGAAGCGCTCCTGAATGCGAAAGTTCTGTGGTATTCAAAATAATATAATCCAATTTTTTTATAGAAATGATTTCCTCGATATTTGATATAAGTTCATCGGCATATGCTTCAGGTACAAGATCTATTAGTGCAGATTTTTCATTTCCTATGATTAGATAACTGTTGTAGGATATGCCATCCTTTGCTTTTAGTAATCCATCTAAATTTTTTTCTTTTTTTTCTTTTATTCCGACATAGTAAAGTCCTTCTTTTATTTTCATAATCTCACTTCCAGTTTTTAATATGCAATTTTGATATTTATATTTTAACAATGTAAAATTTATAAGCTCAATTTGTTATGGAAACTGGATAGCATGGCAAAAGATGAAAAATTCTCCGTTACACCTTGGGCTGTAACAGGAAAGGTAGACTACGATAAATTAATAAAAAAATTCGGTACGGAACCCTTGGACGATAATTTAAAAACAAGAGTTGAAAAAGATGCAGGAGATTCCCATGTATTGATAAGAAGAAATACATTTTTCTCGCATAGGGATTTTGATAAAGTTCTTGACGATTATGAAAATGGTAAAGGATTTTTCTTATACACAGGTAGAGGACCTAGTGGCCCAATGCACATAGGACATATTATACCATTTGTTATGACCAGATGGCTTCAAAAAAAATTCAATGCAAATGTTTACATTGAATTGACTGATGATGAAAAATTTCTTTATGATGAAAGATTTTCTCTTGATGAATCACGAAAATGGTCATTTGAAAATGCACTTGATATAATAGCGCTGGGTTTTGATCCTGACAGAACTTTCATTTTTCAGGATACAGAATACATTAAAAATATTTACCCACTAACTATAAAAGTTGCAAAGAAAATTAATTATTCTCTTGTCAAGGCAGTGTTTGGATTCAAAAATGAGACAAATATAGGAATGATTTTTTATCCGGCATTGCAATTAATACCTACATTTTTTGAAAGGAAAAGATGCCTGATCCCGGCAGCCATAGATCAGGATCCATATTGGAGAATACAAAGAGATCTTGCCGAAAGTTTTGGTTATTTTAAGGCTGCTGCTATACATAATAAATTTTTACCTCCACTTACTGGACCAGAAGGAAAAATGAGCGCTTCTCAGCCCGAGACAGCTATATACTTAAGTGATGATCCTGAAACCGTTAGAAAAAAAATCATGAAATATGCATTTTCTGGAGGGCAGGCCACTGTAGAATTGCACAGAAAACTAGGAGGAAATCCTGACGTTGATGTTTCATTTCAGTGGCTAAAATTATTTTTTGAAAATGATGATTCAAAATTAAATAAAATAGAAGAGGATTACAGAGAAGGAAAAATGCTAACAGGGGAACTAAAAGAGATTTTGATAGATAAAATAAATGATTTTTTGGAAATTCATAGAACTAACAGAGAAAATGCAAAAGGAACTATTCAAGATTTTAAGCAAAACGGAAAATTGGCTTTTGACATGAATAAAAAAATTTTGGAATAAAAAATATTTATGAAACATATTTAAGCAAGTCTTCACAAGGTTGGTTGTAAAAAGTTTCATTGCCCATTCCGCCAAACATTGGTTTAAAACATTTCTACTAAAGGGTTTCTTTGGGTCTCCGCTCGATATTCGCATGGTGCAAATCCA
>JBMFSK010000021.1:0-16801 GCA_049967595.1 Thermoplasmata archaeon | reverse complement strand
GAAAAAAAGAAAAAGAAGGATATTACGCAAAAAATCCAGAGTTAAGGTTTAAATTTTTTGTTATATGAAGGCCAAATAGATAAAGTTATAAACTTTGAATTGATTCACCATCAAGGAGATGTGTTTATATGCCTGAGACCCTTATATATAGGTTAAATTTCAAAAGGGTACCGATTAAAAGAACAAAACCAGAAGAAAGAATCAAAGAGTTTAAAGCTCCTGTTATTTTAGGGTACAATAAAGCTGAGGCAATGAGGGAGGCATCAAGGTGCATGGGGTGCGGTCTTTGCATTCAGGGTTGCCCTGCAAGGCTTGATATACCTGGCTATGTTCAGGCAATAGCCAGAGGAGAGTTTGAGAATAGTATAAAGATAATTTTGCGTGATCTGCCTTTCCCTGAAATATGCGGAAATATTTGTACACACAGGTGTGAGGATAATTGCGTTTATTCTGAACCTGTTGCAATAAGACATTTAAAAAGATTTGTAGCTGAGCAGTTTAAAGATTATGCTCCAGTGATAAACCACAAAAAAAAGCAGAACACGGGCAAAAAAGTAGCAATAATAGGTTCTGGACCTGCTGGACTTACTGTTGCATATTATCTTTCCTTGTACGGAGTTGATTGCACTGTTTATGAAGCACTTCCAGTTCCACTAGGCATGTTGAATGTTGGTATACCAAAGTACAGATTAGCTGCATCTGTTATTGAAAAAGAATTCAACTTTGTAAAAAATGCAGGCGTGAAATTTTTATTTAACACGCGTGTAGGTTTGGACATACCATTCCAGAAAATCCTTGATGAATATGATGCTATTTTCTTGGGCATAGGAACTATGATGGGTAATATGACTGGAACTCAAGGCAGTGATGGAAAATACGTATACCATGCGCTCGATTTCTTGAGAATGGCAAATCTCGGTGAAAATATACCTATGGGTAAAAAAGTAGCAATAATAGGTGGAGGATTTACTGCTATGGATTCTGCAAGAACAGCGTTAAGGTTAGGTGCAGAAAAGGTATATGTATTATACAGAAGAAGAGCAGAGGACAGGCCTAGTTATCCAAGCTCCAATGCAGAGGAAGAAATGGAGGAAACGGTTGAAGAAGGTGTTGAGTTCTGGTGGAAAATTACTCCAATTGAGTATGTTAAAGACAGCAATGGATTCATAAAAGGCATAAGATACTGGAAGAATGATATGATCCCAGATCCAAGAGGAGGAAGGCTTAAGCCTGTGCCAATCAAGGATGTTGAATTTTTTGTAGAAGTTGATACGATCATAGAAGCTACTGGTCAGGTTCCCAACCTTTCATTTATTCCAAAAGAATTGCTGCAAAATATAAAAATGAAAGGAAATGAGATAGTTGTAGACGATGAAGGCAGAACTACAGTTCCAAAGATTTTTGCTGGAGGAGATGCTACAAACGAGCTCAAAGATTTCATTTCTGCCGTTGCTGATGGAAACAGGGCAGTCAAAGGTATTCTTAAATTCTTAAAAATAGATTTTTCGACAACAAGAAAAGTAGAATGCTTGGAAATTTCAGAGGAAATGGATGAAACATTTGGTAAAAAAGTAGAATGTGATGAATTCCTGAACGTTCAATAACAAAAGAAAAAAATAATATCTTTGTTTACAATATACATTTTAATGGAAGATACAGCTAAAAAATACTTTAACTGTAATGACAGAGAAAGGGCGGTGTTCGAGGCTGGTATAAAACTGGGTACGATATATCATCAATTTGTAGGCACACCATTTAATTCTTCAAATATTGCAGTTCTCGAAAAGGCCATAGAGGAAAGTGTGAGAGTACAGCCATTTGTGAAAGATGTCAGTGTAAGGATAAATATCGAAAGAATAAAAAAAACTAAAGGTCCTTACAAATACTTGACTCTTACTGGTAATATGCTTGATGTTAACCTTGTCATTGAATATAATGGTGTTGAAGCATATTGTGAAATGAAATATATTGAGGATATGGATTATCCTTTAATGTTTATAAAAGATATAAAAGTGAAATAATTATGTATGTAAAAATAGGAATAAGCGGTTTGCCTGGCGTTGGAAAAACAACAACACTTTTAAAAACAATTGAATTGCTCGAAAAAGAATATACTGTTGGCGGCATAATAACAGAGGAAGTTCTTGAGGGCAAAAATAGAATTGGTTTCACAATTATGGATTGGTCCACAAAGAAAAAATCGCTTTTTGCATCCAAAAACATACAGTCAAGATATAGAATAGGCAAATATGGAATTGATACCAAAGTACTAGATGATCTTGGTGTAAATGCCCTTGAAAGTGCAAAGGAAAAGGATATCATAATTATAGATGAAATAGGAAAAATGGAATTAGAATCAAAAAAACTGAGTGAAAAAATTAAAGAAATACTTGATATGGAAAAAAATATAATTATGACATTGAACAAAAAATCCAGAAATCCAATACTCCAGGATATTAGAAGGATGGATGATGTTCGGATACTAGAAGTGACGCCTGTGAATAGAAATATCCTGCCCTTTAAGATTCTAGGCATAATCAAAGGTGAACAAATTTGATTAGCCTATTTAATATTATTTTTAAAAAGTTATATAATTTTATGTAAAGTGTTTGAAATGAAAATTAAAGAGGGGTTAGTTTGTCTGGATTTAGACATAATCAACAGTGGCAAGGGCCCAGGTAAAAAAATTAATGGATATTATTCTGAAGCAATGGTAATTTCAAGAGACCTGACTGTTGTTTTGTTAAAATATTATTTTAAAAAAAGATTTAAGGCTTTGGACATGCTTGGTGGTTCAGGTATAAGGGGTCTAAGAATAGAAAAGGAATGCGAAGGCGAAGTAACAATAAATGATAACAATCCAAGAGCAATTGAAATAATAAAAAGAAATAAAAAGATAAATAATTCTCAGGCCGAAATTTTAAATTATGATGCCTCAAAAAGAATGGATGGTTTTTATGATTACATAGATATTGATCCATATGGCACACCTATTCCATACTTGGACATAGCCTTGAAATCAATAAAAAATAAAGGCTTAATTGGTATTACTTCAACCGATCTGGCAAATCTTACAGGCACAAATTTTAAAAAAGGATTGGAACTTTACCACTCAAAAATTTTAAGAGATTATTATTCCCATGAATCCGGCTTAAGAGCTTTAATAGCATATGTAATTAAAAGGGCGGGAGAATATGAATTATCATTGAAGCCTATACTCTCATTTTATGGTGGTTATTATTACAGAATATTTTTTAGTGTTGAAAAAGGATCAAAAAAAGTGGAAAAAAATTTAGAATATATTCAAACAATAAGTACATTATCTTTAAACAAGGAAATTGGCCCTATCTGGATAGGAGATATTCATGATATAGAATTAATAAAAAATATGGTAGTTGAAGATTATTTGAAAAATTCAAAAAAAATAAAAAATTTGAAAAAAATATTTGTTAATGAAAACATTCTATTTTTCTATTCCCTGGAGAATTTATCTAAAAAATTTAAAACAGACATACCAAAAATTGAAAATTTTATATCAATATTGAAAGATTTAGGTTACAGTGCATCTAGAACTCAATTTAATCCGATTGGAATTAAAACGAAAGCCTCATTTATTGTAATGAGAAAAATTTTTAATGAAAGATTTATAAAGTAAAAAATGTTTATCAGTTGAAATGAGGTGAAAAAGTATGCAACCGGCACAAATGGCTTATGATCGTGCAATAACAGTTTTCTCACCTGAAGGCAGGTTATATCAGGTTGAATACGCTAGGGAAGCTGTTAAGATGGGTTCAACTACTATAGGAGTTAAATTTAAGGATGGTGTTGCTCTTATTATTGATAAAAAAGTAAGAAGCAGGTTAATAGAGCCTAAGAGCATTGAAAAGATTTACATAATAGATGATCACATTGGCGCAGCATCATCAGGGTTAATGGCAGATGCAAGAATACTTGTGGATTATGCAAGGGTAAGTGCACAGGTGGAAAAGATAACATATGGAGAGAAAATAGGCGTAGAGGCGCTTGTTAAAAAAATAAGCGATTATGTTCAGCAGTATACACAGTATGGTGGTGTAAGACCATTCGGTACTTCTCTTTTGATAGCAGGAATCGATGATACAGATATCTATCTATATGAGACTGAACCTAGTGGTGCCTTTACAGGGTACAAGGCATCATGCATAGGAAGAGGCAGAGAAGCAGTTATGAATTTGTTTGAGAAGGAATATCAGGAGGATATGAACCAAGAAAGCGCAATTCTTCTCGCTTTAAAGGGATTGAAACAGGTATCTGAGGATCCAAATCAACCTCTCGTTGTAGAAATTGGAACAATTACAAAAGGCAAAAATTTCGAGATAATTTCTCAAGAGGAAGTTGATAAATATACAAAAAAGTTGAATGAAACTAAGTAAGTGAAGTTTTATGGTAAAAGTGGAGGATGCAATTGTAGCCAGGTATGAATCAAAGGGCCACAAACTGGAGATACTGGTAGATCCAAAGGTAATAGATCTTGTTAAAGCTGGTAAAGTGACAGACGTGATTGATTACATGGTAATCGATCAGGTATTCAAGGATGCTAGAAAAGGTGATAAAGTAGGCGAAGAAGTATTGAAGGAAGTATTCGGAACCACAGACATGAACGAGGTTGCCAAAGCGATAATCATAAAGGGACAGGTTCAATTGACTACTGATCAGAGAAGAAAAATGCTAGAGGATAAGAAGAAACAAATTGTAGCTGAAATAGCAAAAAACGCAATAAATCCACAAACGAATTCACCACATCCCCCCCAAAGAATAGAAAAAGCAATAGAAGAGGCAAAAGTGCACATAGATCCAATGAAAAGTGTTGAAGAACAGATTCCTGTGGTTTTAAAAGCAATTAAGGTACTTTTGCCTATTAGAATAGAAAAGATAAAAGTTGAAATAAAGGTATCTTCAGATGGATATGGTAAAATATATCAGGATATAGTTAAGTCCGGAACCTTGCTAAAAGAGCAATGGCTCAACGATGGCTCCTGGGTGGCAACAGTTGAAATCCCAGCAGGAATACAGACAGAATTTTTTGACATGCTGAACAAGAAGACTCACGGGAACGTTGAAACTAAATTTGTAAAAGGGTGAAATTGAAATGGAAAAAATTAGAGAAATTGTTTTACCAGGTGAAGAAATTATATTAGGTGAAAACAAACCTGGTAATGGAATATATATTGAAAACGGAAAGGCTTATGTAGAATATCTTGGGGTGAAATCCGTAAAATCGGGTTATGTAAACATAATCCCACTTTCGGGAAAATATCAGCCCCAAAAGGGTGATAAAGTAATAGGGAAAGTTGTTGACATACTATCATCTAACTGGGTGGTAGACATTAACGCACCATATATGGCTCCTCTACATGTTAATGATACTCCTTGGAAAGTTGATTTTGGTGATACGAGTAAATATCTGAACATAGGAGACACAATTTTGGCAAAGGTGATGAGTGTTAATGAGGTAAAACAGGTGTGGTTAACACTTAAGGAGCCTGGGTTAAGGAAGCTTCTAGGGGGACATTTAATAATTGTATCTCCAACAAAAGTTCCAAGGATAATTGGTAAGGATGGTTCAATGATTAAGGTATTAAAGGACATGACTAATTCAAAGATCTACGTAGGTCAAAATGGTGTAATATGGGTTGAAGGTACAACTGAAGCGATACTTCAGGTGGTTGGTGCCATAAGACTTATTGAACGTGAGGCACACATCATAGGTTTGACAGACAGAGTAAAAGAATATTTATCAAAGCCTAAGAAAGGAGAATGATGAATCATGAGTGGAATGAAGACAGATACAAAATTGATTGATGAAAATGGAAAAAGGAATGATGGAAGAGCATTTGATGAGTTAAGGCCAATAAAAATAGAAGCAGGTGTACTTGAAAGGGCAGACGGCTCGGCTTATATTGAATGGGGTGGCAACAAAATAATAGCTGCGGTATATGGTCCAAGAGAGGTATATCCAAAGCATATGCAGGACCCTAGCAAAGCTGTTTTAAGGGCAAGATACAACATGGCTGCATTCTCAGTTGATGAAAGGAAAAAGCCTGGTCCGGACAGGCGATCAATAGAACTTTCTATGGTTATTTCAAATGCATTAAGTTCAGTAGTATTTTTGGAGCAGTTTCCAAGAACATCCATTGACGTATTTATTGAGGTTCTTCAGGCAGATGCTGGCACGAGAATTGCGGGTCTTACTGCTGCGTCTGTTGCGTTAGCTGATGCAGGGATACCAATGAAGGATCTTATTGTGGGTTGTGCTGCTGGTAAGGTAGAAAATACTATAGTTTTAGACCTTAATAAAGAAGAGGATAACTATGGGCAGGCGGATTTACCTGTGGCAATAATACCTAAAACAAAAGATATTGTTCTTTTACAGATGGATGGTGATATGTCAGAGGATGAAATAGATAGGGCTATGGATCTGGCTATTAATGCATCACTGAAAATTTATGAACATCAAAAAGATGCTCTAAAGAGGAAATATTTTAGCATTGCACAGGAGGATGAGCAATAATGAGCAAGTTTACAGAGAGTGTTGTTTCTGAAATTAAAAAAGATTACATTCAAAAATTGCTTTCTCAGGGTTCCAGATTGGACGGTCGTTCATATGATGAATTCAGAAAAATTGAGATAGTGAAAAACTTTGTTCCAAGAGCATGTGGTTCTGCTCTTGTTAAAATAGGAAATACACAGGTTTTAGTTGGCATAAAAATAGAACCTGGTGAACCATTCCCTGACACTCCTAATACAGGTGTTTTGAGCACAAATGCTGAACTTGTTCCACTTGCATCACCTACATTTGAGGCAGGTCCACCAGGGGAAGAGGCTATTGAGCTTGCTAGGGTGGTAGATCGTGGCATAAGGGAAAGCAAGGCTGTGGATTTAGAAAAATTGATTATAAAACCGGGTGAGCTTGTTTGGATAGTTTTTGTTGATATTCACGTGCTTGACTATGACGGAAATCTTTTTGATGCATCTGCATTAGGTACGATAATTGCGTTGAAGGATTCTATAGTTCCTGCAAGTAAATTCAATCTAGGAGAGGATTTCCCATTGCCTTTGCTTCACTATCCAGCAACAATTACATTTGCAAAAATTGGTAACAACATTGTTGCAGATCCTAATCTTGATGAAGAAAATATTGCAAATGCAAGAATTACAATAAGCTCAGATGAAATGGGTAGAATACATGCAATACAGAAGGGTTTGGATGGCACATTTAAAATAGAAGAAATTAAGAACATCATCGGTATTGCTATTCGTATCGGAAACAAAATAAGAGATGAATACATCCTTAAAGGTGATTGAAATGTCAAAAAGAACAAAAAAGGTAAGCATCGCTGGGAGATTTGGTCCGAGATACGGTGTTGCTCCAAAGAAGCAATGGAAAGATATTATGGAGCAGCGTAAGAATATATACGTCTGTCCTAATTGCAGTCACAAAACTTTTAGGAGAGTTAGCACTGGAATTTGGGCCTGCACAAGATGTGGCTACACAATGGCAGGGGGAGCTTACATTCCCTTCGTAAGAAAGGAAATAGTAAAGGAGGGAAATGAAAATGTCCAGGTTTAGGTGCGCCATATGCGGTAGAATTCACGAGGGGGAGATAGACGCACAAAATCTATCTTGCGAATGTGGATCTACTATCTTCTACAAGGAAAGGCCGAATATAAAGAGGGTTTTTACCTCAGATTGAGAAAACTTTTAATATGGATTGGCATGGTGTTTCAATACCCCTCAAATAGAGGATGGTGAAAATAAATATGCGTATGAGCTTGAGTGACGAATCAAAAAGGGACATAGTTGTAATAGTATTAATGATATCAATAGTTTTACTGGGTCTGTTTTTAAGGACCTATTACGTTGCAGTTCCATCAATACAAAATGGTTTTGCTGTTTCTGGTGGATCAGACTCATTTTACCATGAAAGGGTAATAGATTACATAGTCGCTACTGGTCACCAGCTCATACATGATCCTATGCTGAATTATCCGATAGGCATGAATGATCCTAGACCACCTATATTTGAATGGTCTGTTGTGGCCATGGCTTATCTATTCTTACCTTTCGTTGGAAGCATGACCAATGCCTTAGGTTATTCATTGGTAATGATATCCGCGATATTTGGAGCATTGATAGCAATACCGATGTACCTTATGGGTAAAGAGGCATTCAACAGGAAGGTTGGAATTATTTCAGCATTTTTAATCGCAACAAGTGCTGCAAACATGATGAGAAGTGTTGCGTCTTGGGGCGGATACGATGTTACTATACTTTTCTTTGCAGTTTGGACATGGTACTTTCTGTTAAAGGCCTTAAAAAGCATAAATCAAGGTATTTGGGTAGAAAATTATTTAAGTTTATCAAGTTGGAAAAAAGGTACAAGAAAATTTTTCAGCGAAAACAAAAAAGCCACAGTTTACGCGGCTTTATCAGGAATAAGTATGGCCACAGTAACTTTAATGTGGCAGGGCTTTGCATATGTTGAAGCAATAATTTTAATTTACCTTGTTATCCAGGTATTTTACAACAGATTTAAGAATGTATCATCATTCCATATATTATGGATAACAATAATAATCGGTTTGTTTACTTATCCTATATCAATACCATATTACTATGCAGATGTAACTAATATATTTACAAATTCCTACTTTGCAACACCATTATATTTGCTCCTATTTACAATAATATTGATTCTCTTTATTGAATTCACATCAAAAATGCCATGGACATTCACATATTCCTTAGGGGCAATTTTCATAGCTGCTATAGTTATAATAGGTTATTTCTTCGTCCCATCAATAATTACTTACATATATACGGGCGAGGGTTATTTTGTCAAATCTCCTATATATTCAACAATAGCAGAGGCTCAGTCACCATCACTAGGGGAAGTAATAATGAACGTTGGTGTTGGCGTATTCTTCATATTTGTTGCCGGATTGATATTCATGCTATATGATATGAGAAAGAACAGGTCTGAGTATTACCTGTTCTTCATAATTTTCTCTGTCGTATCTGTTTATATGGCATTTTCAGCAGCTAGGTTCATTTACGAAGCTTCACCTGCTTTTATAATTCCGGCTGCATATATGATTGATATAATAATTAAAAAATTGAATATTAAAGATATGGCTCAGACATTTAAATCATTTTCATTTTCTTGGAAGGTGGCCTTAAAAAAGGGTTTAAAGTGGTCCAAGATTGTTGCAATAATACTTATAGCATTTTTCATAGTATTCCCTAATATGTGGGGTGCTGTTGATTCTGCTATTCCATACAATACAAAAAATACATACGATAAGCAAATATATTCTGCTATGCCTCAGGTATTGAGACCACAAAATTATACACCTCCTTGGTATTTGGGTGCTTATGGTGTCCAGCTGGACACAAACCAAACAGATCCTTGGGTACAGGCCCTCACATGGTTAAGTACTCAGGACACAAACTTACCACCATCGCAACGTCCAGCATTTCTTTCATGGTGGGACTATGGTTTTCAGGAAATACAGCAAGGTCAGCACCCTGCCGTAGCGGATAACTTCCAGAATGGTTATCAAATTGCAGGACAGTTCATCACAGCTCAGAATGAAAGTGAAGCAATATCATTGATGATTGCTAGGCTTCTGGATACATCTCTGTTTAACGCCGCATATGGTGCACAAGTCAAGCAGGCGTTGATCCAGTACCTAGGGGTAAATGAAACAAATAAAATAATATCCTATTATATTAATTTGCCAAATAATCCGAAACCTTATATCGAACAAGTTTTGAGCAATCCTTCATACTACGGAAATTACTCAAACGATTTGCTTACTGACTTAAAAGTTTCATCTGGGTTTTCAATTCTAAATACAAGGTATATAATGATTAAAGCAGATCTATCAAACAATTATCCTGAAAATGTTTTAGTTAATTTATACGACGACATTGAATCTATAACAGGTTTAGGAATAGGTTATTTTGCCACGGACTATAGGTTGTTCCCGTTCTCAGGAACAGATACGGGTATATTTTATGCACCATCATTCCTTGCCGGAAGAGTAGTGGAAAATGTTAACGGTGAAGTAATTCCTACAGATTTCTATACCATTGAGGCTGTTGCATCCGATGGAACAACATACCCGTTGAATCAAACTCCACCAAATACGCAAATCGTGAATTATCAAATAACATACAAGACGATGTTTTTCAATTCAATGCTTTACAGAGCATTTGTTGGATATTCTGGTCTTAATTTAGGTATTGGACCTGATATACCAGGTCTTTCTTCAAGCATGTCCTATTACCCAATAATGCCAGCTTGGAACTTAACTCACTTTGAAGTAGTTTATTCCATATCATTCTGGAATCCTTATAAGGACTATAAAAATCATACAAACGCCTGGAAGATAGTTCCACTTCAGGAGGCATACTCTTTGCAAAAGACAAACAACGGAACTGTAGTTTTAATGCCCCCGGCAAATGATACATTGCCTCAGGATGTAGTAATAATAAAATATTATCCAGGGGCAATAATTGATGGTAGAGTAACATTGTCCAATGGTCAGCCCTTGTCTAATGCTTTAGTCACTTTATATGATCAATATGGTATACCCCATACTTATACATATACAAACTCTTCAGGATATTATCAGTTATTCGGTGTTGCAGGTAATGATACAATTGAAGTATCTACAAATGGCGGATTCAACAAATTATTTTTAAGTGAAAATACGGTACTTTCATCAAAGCAGATATACATAAGCAACGATCAGGCTTTAAGGATTCCAACATCCTATTATCCAAATGGCACACCCAATTATTACATATTCCAAAACTTCGTTGTTAACAGCTCATCATTGGATGGCATTGCATTTTACTATCATGGATCAAATTCTACGTACCAGCCAGGCGATCAGCTCCTTGGTGGAACTCAACTTTACCTTGAGAACAGCACATATAATCTTAATTATTCAACAATTGTATCAGGTACGGGATATTTTAAATTTTCAAATATACAACCACACAAATACAATATATATGCTAAAATAAATGGATCTCTTTTATATGTGATGAATGTAACTCTTACATCCGGACAAAATTTAACAAAAGACATAGCACTGCAACCTGATGTTCTTAAAGGAGAAATTTTGTTACCTGATGGTCTACCAGCAACAAATGCTAAAATTTATTTGATTGATAACAAAACAATAATTACAGAATCTGACCATCAAGGTTTGTTTACATTTTACCTGCATCCCGGAAAATATACAATTAAGTATGAATTTCCAGGATATTTTGCGCAGGAAAACTCCGTGAATTTTAGCAGCTGGAACGAAACACAAACAGAAAATGTTCAGCTTTCTCCTGCCTACTATTTAAATGCCACTGTCCTAATAAACGGCAAGCCCGCTTCAAATGCTTTTGTAAAGTTTACAGATGAAGTTAATTTTACCAATACCCAAATGGTTATTACAAATTCTCATGGAGAATTCTCTCTTGAGCTCGTTCCAGATTATTATTCAATATACATAGAGTATTTTTATAATAATAACCATTATATATACTTTGGAAATTACATGCCAAAAGAAAACAAAACTTTAATTTTCAATTTGCAGAAAGCAGTATCTATAAGTGGGTATGTCAAATATAACAATACGAATATTGGTGATGCGGGAATAATGTTATTTTCAGGTCGGAATTTCATAAGAGTATATTCAAACGGTTCAGGCTTTTATTTTGCATTTGTAACGCCTGGGATCTATAATATAGGAGTAGTTGGTTATAATGGTACATCCACTCAGCCATATGCTTACTATTCACAATTAATAATAACAGGAAATTCCTCCTTGAATATACAATTAAGAAATACAAGTACTATTGGAGGTGTAGTTCTTTATAACCATGCAGTAGTTAAAAACGGAGTAGTATTTTTAAATGGACCAAATGGTGTTTACTATGAAACAAGCATAGCAGCAAATAATCGTTTTACCTTATTCACAACATTCAGCAACTATAACCTAACTGCCATTTTTTATGGATACAAAACAAGCTCAATAAATAATATTAAAGGTAACATAACAATAAACATAATTCCAGAAAACATTACATTGGATGGATACGTAAACTATAATCATCTATACAGGGGACCTTTATATCTAGAATTTTACAACGGAAATTATGAAATAAAAACACAGGTAATAGATGGGAAATATAAAATAAATATACCTCCAGGTGTTTACAATGTATCTGCCATAACATCATACACTTACAGTGCTCTAAGCCCTAGTAAAATACAGCTTACTGTAGGGGTATTGAATCAAATAGACAATTTCAAATTAAACATAAATGCTTCTGTATCTTTGGTTCCTTTTGTAAGCAATATTTACTGGTTTAACATAAATGGGACATTGGTTAATTCTGGAAACAACGTTACATTACCCGTTGGTAATTACACAGTTTATGCCTTTGAAGGAAATCAAGCCGAGATACTTAGTTTGCCAGTTTCAAACAATAGCATATATTCACTGAACATGCAAAATTCTTATTACACAAGAATAAATATTCTAAACTATTCAGGGGAAATCAATTTAACCATATCATATGAAGGAATGGAAATGATCAAACCTGTTAGTTCTTTCACACAACTCCTCCTTCCAATTGGATTCTATAAATTTTATGTAAATGCAATTAAAAACTCCATCGCTCCTTCCTCTTATTATGGTGAAAATTCAACATATGTATACGGGAATTCAAGCATAAATATATTTGTTAAAAGAATTCCTTATTTATCAATTCTCTCAGGATATGTTAATTATGATAATAAGCCTCTATCATTTGCAACAATTTTCATATTTGGAAACAATAAAGAATATTCAATCTCATCATCAGCCAGTGGATACTATTCGATTAGTCTGCCAGCAGGAAATTATACAATTTACTCATATTATATTTCGGCGGGACAATATTCATATTTAGGGAATGTAACATTAATTGGCAATTCTTCAGTAAATAAGAATCTAGATATGGTTCAAGGATATAAGGTAACATTGCTATTTACCGCTGGAAATGAGACATATTTTGGATTGTTTAATGTAAGCTACGCTAAGCTCGAAATGCAGTTCTATACATCAAACGGTCTTTATTCATTAATTTTGCCATCCGGTAATTATTCATTTTATTCAAACACTACATTGATAGAATATGGAATGAATGTGAATTATGAGTTGAACAGCACTTTTAATATATCATCGAATAACTTCATAAATGCAGTTTTCAAAAGAATAAATGTAGATAAAATAAATATGAAAACAATCACTCCCACAATTTCTGCCTATGTAGGTCAGAATTTAACATATAATATCAGCGTGAGCAATGTAGGTAATAGACCAGAAACTGTTTCACTAGAGGCGACGGGCACATGGAACGTTACATTTTCAGACAAATCCCTAACATTAATGCCAGGAGGAAATAAATATGTCTTGGTTCACGTTATTGTATCTGACAGGGCAAGTTTAGGCATGAACACAATATCTATAAGAGGAATATACCAGAACTCATCAATAGTAGAAACAAATATCTATGTTAACGCATATGCCTATCATAACATATCATTCCAGTGGGGTAACACTTACATAAATGGGAATAACCTTATGATTAATTTAACGATCATTAACCATGGAAACGTGCTTGAAAATCTAAACATGTCATTAATGAACGCCCTCCAATTGAAATCACTTGGATGGAATTATAGCATTGTCTATAATAATCAAAATTCAACATCTGTAGCAGTGGGAGTATGGTCCAGTTCAACTGTCATTATAAAATTAACACCAACAAGGTCTAATTCTGCAGAAACATTTCCTATAATATTCACAGGTATTTCAAAGGGTGTTCAATATAGCACAAGCAAGGAAATAAATATTATTAAAGTAAATGAAGTTAAAACAAACATACAGGCAGGTAATATTTCTTATGTAATACCATCAACATCTACTCTTGTTTTGGAATTAATCATTTCAACAATAGTCGTCGCATTTGGAATTTTACTTTATGTGGCTTTAACTAGGGTGAGAAAATGAGATCAAAAAGCTTAATAATAATTTCACTGATTGTTCTATCATTGCTTATACCAATTAGCCAGGGAAAGGCTGTATCAGTTAATATATTTGGCCCTGGTACTGTTGGTGCAAACGAAACATATGAATACAAGATTGTTGTAAATGGATTTTTTTCAGAATACGGCTATCATCTATTTTTATCAGGAACCAATTTAACAGGCGCAACAGAAAATGAACTTTATGGATATTCAAATAGCTCAAATGTTTTCTATGTTAACATAACATTTCCTTCTGAAACGCAGACTGTTTACATATTTGTAATGGGCATAGGAATAAATAACGGTACTAGCCCAGTTTATTCTGAAACTAACATTCAGGTAAAGGTAATAAAATCCATACCAATATATGTTGAAATAAAGAATCCTTCAATGTACCAGGTTAGAAATGTTACGGTAACATTCTTTTTGAATGGAAAATATATCGGTACAACTGTTATAAATTCAATACCTTCTAACGGCACTGCTAATGCCACCTTTAATTACGTAGGAAATTTCACTCAGGGAGTCAACACTATTTCTGTGAGGATCAATTCTCAAGTTTTAAAATTTTCAAATGGTTCAAATGTGACAAATATTTACTTTAACTATGGTCCTGTACCTAATTATAATTGGGTCTGGTATACATTTGCTGCAGTAGTCATCGTTATCATATTTTTAATTCTTATTATGAGGTCAAATAAGAAAAGGCCAGCATTGCCAAAATGGAAAAAATAATTAACCACTTTTTTGAATCTTTATTGCTTTATTTATGTCTATTTCTCCGGTTAAAACTTTTATGGCCAATTTTTTTGAGATGGTTATTTCATTATTACTCAATATCCTGCTCCTTCTTTGTATCTCAACAATCTCGCCTTCTTTAAACCTTCTTTCAAGTTTTTTACTCACCAACTCCCCTTTTTTCATAGCAATTTTTTTGGCAGCTTCAATGTTCCTGTTTTTTGTTGGAGATGTTTTAGATTCATCCACGATCTCTATGTCAAATTGTCCGTAAATGTCGTTTATTATTTTATTTCTGTCCGGTATATCCCCTTTTCCAATCCTTATCAATAATTTATCTGGTAAATAATCTGCTTTAATTAGATTTAGTATACTTTTTATCTTTTCTAAATTGTTAACCTCAAATTCTTCAAGCACAACTCCGTCCCCTATTATAACCATACCTGTCCTGAGGCCGGGATCAATACCTATTATGATTTCATGAAAATTTTCTTTTCCATAAATGTAGCTTATCGCCCTTCTGACAGAACTAGGAATATTATCAATTATAATTTGTCTTGGAAAATTTCTATCTCTATCCGTCAGTACAACAGAAACTTTCTCAGATGCATTTTGATGTAAGTCAAAAAATTCTATTCCTCGCCTTTTTAGCTCTTTTATTAACTCGAAATATATTTTGAAATCTTCAACATATATGCCAAGTTTCATTTGGTATTTACTATACAATATAATATTTAAACATTTTTCTCACAAAAATTATTCAAAGGGCATGATTCGCATAATGGCAATTTTTTGCAGTACTTTTTTCCCAATTCTATCAGAAGGGCGTGGAATTCCTTTAGATCATTCACGTTTTTGTTTAATTGTTTCTCCACAATTTTTCTGGTTCCCTCATAATCATTTTCTATTTTAAAACCTAACCTTTTAAAAATTCTTAGAGTATAAGCATCCACGACAAAAATCGGCTTTTCTATTGCATACAATATTATTGAATCAGCAGTTTCTTTGCCAATGCCTTTGTTTGAAAGCAAAAAATTTCTTGCATTATAAATATCCTCTTTTAAAAAATTTTCAAGTGTTCCATAATTATTTTTTATTGCCATTACAAGATTTTTAAGCCTTTTTGCTTTTTGCTTATAAAAACCTGAAGATTTTACATACTCAGCCAAATCTTTTTCATCTAAATCTACCATTTTTTGAAAATTTAAAAGACCTTTCCTTTTTAAATTTAATATACTTTTTTCCACATTTTTCCAAGACGTATTTTGTGTAAGAACAGCCCCAACAATTACCTCAAACTTAGTTTTGGCCGGCCACCATCTTTGTGGCCCAAAAAGGCTGTAAAGTAAATTATACAGATCTTGAATTGACAAACTATTTTTGTTTTTCAACGAATTCATTCTTTATCTTTACAGGGTCGCTTCCTGCTGGTGAAATTAGGGCATAAAAATCTCTAGGTCCATTAGGGAACATGATTAGGTTTCCTTCACTGCTAAAAATTGTGAGAAGCTCAGGATCTTTGAAATGTAATTCATCATAGGCCGTTGATGCACCCCCAAAGACTGTTGCACACATAATTGAAAAAGTTTCCTTATCCACATACTCGGGTAATACACCTTCTATTAAAGTCCCATCGCGCCTAATTAATGTAGCGGCAACCAACCCTAGCTCCTTAATAATTTGATCGTTGATCATATTATTTTCACTTCAATGAAACAAAATATGTATGATAAGATATTTTATAAACTTTTCTATAAAGTTTCTGAAAAATTATAAGTTTCAGAAAGTTAAATGAAACTGTTACATTGGATTTGTGGAACTATCTATTTGAAATAATTTTTCTTAGAATAATTAATGCTATAATAGAAAATTACAAATTATTGATCCTGACTTCGCCCTTTAGTACTACTACATTTTTTAGCTGAGCTAGTGTTTTACCA
>JBMFSK010000020.1:0-17846 GCA_049967595.1 Thermoplasmata archaeon | reverse complement strand
TGATTTTAAATTTTTCAGATATGATACCTATGGGTTAAAATATCGGAATTACGGTAAGTAATTTATTTTGATGATTATTAATTTTTCTGAATAATCCTGCAGATAAATTTTTTAATAATTCAAACAGAAACTTATTTATGGAAAAATCTTTTTTAATTTTGCTTTCTTGACCTGTTAATTATCTTATAATAGAAATAGATTGATACAAATGTGATGTTAAATAACTGCATATTACATCATGCTGAAAATTATTTTTAAATTAATCATTATAAATTGATAAAGAATTTTAATGATTTTTATGGATTTACATACCTATGTACATATCATATTTTTAGAAATTCTACTTATGCGGATAGTTTGGAACCTCAGTTATTATTGTTACATCATGAGGATGACTTTCTCTTAGCCCTTCGCCCGTCATTCTTATGAATTTTGAGTTCTTTCTGAGTTCCTCGATGTTGGTTGCTCCAACATAACCCATCCCTGATTTCAATCCCCCTGCTAATTGATAAACCACATCCTCTAATTTCCCTTTATAAGGAACTGCACCTTCTACACCTTCAGCCACATACTTAGCTTCACCTATTTTACCATACCTGTCTGAAATACCTTTTTGTATTACACCTAAGGAGCCCATACCTCTATATGTCTTATATTTTCTCCCACCTATAATTATTTCCTGACCTGGTGCTTCATCCGTTCCAGCAAGTAGATTACCTAGCATTACAGCATTAGCCCCAGATGCAATGGCCTTTACAATGTCTCCAGAATATCTTATACCTCCATCTGCAATTACTGGTATCCCATGAGGTTCTGCAACATCAGTTACCTGAGATATGGCTTCTAACTGTGGAACACCAACCCCCGCAACTATTCGAGTTGTGCATATAGACCCAGGTCCTATTCCAACCCTAAGACCATCAACACCTAAAGAAATCAGGTCTTCAGCAGCTAAAGCTGTTGCAATATTTCCTGCTATAATGTCGATGTCAATGATCTTTCTTATTTCTTTTATTCCATCCATAACTTTTACATTGTGTGCATGTGCTGTATCTATGACAATAACATCTACGCCCTCTTTTTCCAGTGCTTCTGCCCTTTTTACATCAAATGGCCCAATTGCTGCACCTACAATCAGTCTTCCTTCCTTATCCCTTATTGAGGAAGGATATTTTTCTCTCTTAAGGATATCCTTCGCTGTTATCAGACCCTTAATTTTACCATCTTTTCCAACTATAGGTAATTTTTCTATTTTCTTTTCCTGCATGATTGAAAGTGCTTTTTCAAGAGTTATGTCCTCATCGCCAACGATAAGATTCTTGCTCATGATCTCTTTAACCTTTGTTTCAAGATTTTTTAAAAACCTTACATCTCTTTCTGTTATTATGCCAACTAGTTTGTCGTCTTTAATTACTGGCAAACCAGCAATTCTCCTTTCTTTCATTATTTTAATTGCCTCTTTTACATCAATATCTGGAGATATTGTTATCACATCTCTTATTATTAAGCTCTCTTCCCTTTTTACCATCCTGACTGCATTTCTCTGTTCTTCTATTGTCTGGTTCCTGTGTATTATGCCTATTCCACCTAGATGTGCCATACCTATGGCCATTTCAGGACCAGTAACAGTATCCATAGGTGAACTTACAATAGGTATGTTAAGAAAAATATTTTTTGATATTTTCGTTTTTGTTTCAGCTTCTTTAGGATCTATCTTTGTTTTTGCAGGTAATAATAAAACATCGTCAAACGTTAAGCCCAATTTAATTTTCTCAAATTTTTCGCTATACATGAAATTATAATTATCAAAGATTATTTAAATCTTACCTGTTGAATGCCAGAAATCTATGAACTTTTCAACTATTTTATCTGAAAGACTTTCCCTGTATCTTATTATCGTTTTTGTTACCAAATCAGGATTTTTTAATGAATAAAAAACAGTTTTACCATCCTTTTCAAGCATTATTATTCCTGAATTTTGCATTTTTTTTATGTGGTACAAAATTGTCTGATTCTTTATTTTTAATTCATCTGACAATTCCAATAATGTTACTTTTCCTCTGATTAAAATTTCGATTAGGATTTTTCTTTGCACAGGTTGTCTCAGGAATGGAAGTATTTTTTTTTCTTCAGGATGTTCCATGGGATTGGGATAATATCTCTTGTACCCCATTTCTTCCTTTCCAACAATTATGTTCTCCTTTTCTAAAACGGACAGATTATATTGCAAATCTCCAACATTTACATCAAGCAACCTTAATAATTCCCTAAAATGAAGCCCAGGGTTCTTTTTTATCATTTCGTATATGATTCTTCTTTTTTCTATATCCAATGGCAAATGCTTCACCTTAATATTATTGTAAGGTAAAGAATCAATAATACAGCTATATCAAGAATAAAATAATACCAGATTGGTATACTAAAGCCAAATACATCCGAAATAATAAACATGATAGGCTTTAAAGAAAATATAAAAAATACGAAAGAAAGATAAATAAATCGTTTTTCTCTGATGTTTTTCCAAGATCGTATGCCGAGATAAAGAAAAAACAAGGACAATGCTAGTAATATACCCGCGAGTAATTCAGCTATCATATTTTAATAAATATTCTAAAGGAATATAAAGTTTTTAATACAAATTCATATTTTTAAAAAATTGTGTGGATTGGAATTGATGATACTGATTCAAGCAAGGGTATGTGTACTACATATTTGGCTATAATAATAGCGGCAACAATGAATTTTGACATTATTGATCTTCCAAGGCTTGTAAGATTAAATCCTAACATACCATGGAAGACTAGAGGAAATGCTGCAATTGCAATACAGGTGGGCAGAGGAAGAGGAAAAAGGAGAAAAATAGGAGAATTTGATTCACGTAAAATCTTTTCATATGAACGTGGTGAAGATTCATTTTTGGATGAGGATGAATTGCTGGACAGAGTCAAAAATATTGTTGAGAGATATGCAATATTTGAAGAAGAAAAGACCTCTCCAGGCATTGTTGTTTCTAGAAAAAAGATCAGTGAAAAATTGTACTGGAAAGCTGTTAGATCTGTTTTAACACTAGATGAAGTCTACAAATATATTGAAAATGTCTCATATTTTGGTTATAAATCCAGAAGAGGGTTAATAGGTGCTGCAGCAGCAATTTCCTGGAAACCAAAGAGTAGGACATACGAGCTTATAACATACTTGCCTGAGAATAAATGGAATGATGAAAGGTATATAAACAAAGAATCTGTAATTTTAATGGACAAAAAAGTGAAAACTACATTTGAAAATTTCGATTACAGGAACGATCATATTGCAATAAAACCTGAGACAAAAACTCCAGTTCTTTATGGAATAAGGGGAATAGATATCCAAGGTCTCGAAAAAGCAAAGAAAATGATTATAAGTGATCCATACAAGGCATATTTAATATTTGAAACTAACCAGGGAACAGATGATCATCTTTTAAGAAAAAAAATTTCAGATATATCTCCATTCGATTCTGTTATTATTGATTGCATCGTCTATGAAAAACCTATAGCGATAAAAGGAGGGCACATAATTTTTAAGATTAAAGATGACTCAGGTGAAATTTATGCTGCTGCTTATGAAAAGACT
Organism: Thermoplasmata archaeon; assembly: GCA_049967595.1. Classification (GTDB taxonomy): domain Archaea; phylum Thermoplasmatota; class Thermoplasmata; order Thermoplasmatales; family ARK-15; genus ARK-15. The sequence continues at coordinate 14,234 of JBMFSK010000020.1, read as the reverse complement.
AAGGAATTCAGGGAAATTGTTAAAAAACTGGATGTCGGTGACAAAATAAGAATATTCGGTAGCGTTAAAAAATATCCAGCTACCGTAAATATTGAAAAAATTTTCATAAAAAGTTTGATTTCAAAAAAAACAAAAATAATTCCTGTTTGCCCAAAATGTGGAAAAAAAATGGAATCAGTAGGAAAAAATAAAGGTTACAGGTGCAGAACATGTGGAACATTTACTAATAAAATAAATTATGCATATGTGAAGAGAGATATAGAGCCTGGATTTTATCAGGTTCCTATAATAGCAAGAAGGCACCTTTCAAAACCTGTTGAATTTTTCAGGTAATATGTAAGCTATTTTATTCCCACCGTTCCTGACTATTTTGCCCTTTATTCCGTATGCAATTTCAATTGAATTTTCATTTATGACTTCCTCCGGTTCACCGAATGCAAGTATTTCTCCGTTGTGAATTAAAGCAATTTTTGTACAGTATCTTATTGCAAGATTTACATCATGCATACTCATAAGAATTGTCTTTCCGCGTGATCTCATCTGTTCTATAATTTCCAATATTTCTATCTGATATCTTATGTCAAGATTACTTGTTGGCTCATCAAGCAGGATCATCTCAGGATCCTGAGCAATTGCCCTTGCAATGAACACCCTTTGTCTTTCACCACCTGAAATCTCCCTTATGGATTTATTTTTTAAATCAAAGGTACCAGTCTTCTTTAAAGCATCAAATATTATTTTTTCATCTTTTGTTGATAATGGTTCCATGATCCCTAAATGGGGATATCTTCCCATTGAGACAATTTCAAAAACGCTGAAATCAAATGCGGGTACCATGTCCTGAGGAACTACACCCATAATCCTTGCTAATTCTTTTCTTGAATACTTTTCAATCTTTTTTCCCTTTATTAATATTTCACCGCCATCTTTTTTCAAAATTCCATTTATTACATTAAGCAAGGTAGTTTTGCCCGATCCATTCGGGCCTAGAATTCCAAGTATTTCAGCATCTTCAACCTTGAATGAAATTTTGTTAAGTATTAAATTGCGATTATAAGAAAATACCAGATCATTTATTTCTATCATACTTTCACCTCCAATACCCCTTTTCTCTCATAAGTAAATATAAGAATACAGGTACACCTATTAATGATGTGATAATTCCAACAGGCAATTCTTCAATGATATTAAAAGACCTTGCTATCGTATCAGCTATAACCATATATCCACCACCAATAAATATTGATGATAATATTACTACCCTGTTATTTGGACCTGTGATTATTCTAACAATATGCGGTATGATCAAGCCTACGAAACCTATTATACCGGAGAACGCTACACTCAAACCTGTTATTAATGATGAAAGTATGAAAAACATAAGTCTTGATTTTTTAACATCTATGCCTAATGAATAAGCATGCTCTTCACCAATCATTATAGGGTCAATGTCCCTTCCAAAAAGTGCAAGAACTATCATTGCAGGTACGGCAAAAATTATCATAATATAAACAAAATCCCACTGTGCACCGCTAAAACTGCCCATTAACCAGTAGAATACTGTTTGCAAATCCTTACCATTTAAATACATTAAATAAGAAACTATTGCACTAAAGAATATTGATATTCCGAGACCGGCCAGAAGCATGTTTTCACTCTTTGGTCCAGATGAATATGTTGCTATTATGGCTACGAGAACTGTTGTTCCAGCTGCCCCCAGAAATGCCAATAAGGGTAGAAAATACATATTCAATGCGGAGAGCCCGATTATAATGGCAAACGTTGCTCCAAGGGCTGCGCCTGATGCTGTGCCTGTTATGTACGGGTCAGATAATGGATTTCTAAATATACCCTGCATTACCGCACCTGATACAGCAAGTGAAGCCCCAACAAGAGATGCAAGCAAAATTCTAGGAAGTCTAAGTTCCCAAATAATAATATGGTAAGGACCTGATTCATAAGGATTTAATAACTCCTTTAAAATATCAAAAAAAGGTATCTGTACTGGGCCAATACCCACTGAAAATATTATCACTAAAATGAAAAAAATTACAGATATCGAAATGAATTTTATTCCACCCATTTTTTTCATTTATTCTTCACATTCTGTTTCAGGGATTATTTTTTCTATATATTCTTTTAACCAACCACTAGATTGATCATATACATCAAGGAGCATAGATCGACCCTCGCATTCCCTTTTTCTGTATGGGTGATTTTTTAGATTTTTCATATAATTTTCCCTGGCAATTTTTGCTTCGTCCAATAGCTTCAATTTTGTGCAAGCAACTGAAAGTGAAAGCCATGAATATGCATACTCTGGATTTTCCTTTGATGATTTCTTGAACATTAAATATGCCATCTCTGTTTTTCCTAACTTCAATGCCGCCCAGCCTCCCCAAAGATATGCATGTGCTTTATTCTTATTATCCTCATTTAAAATATCTAAGATATGATATTCTAAAGCTTTTTCATAAGCAAGTTTGCTTCCATTAGAGTCTCCTATTTTTTCTAAACAGTTAGCATATCCATGCCATGTTCCGGCTACCCAGATTTTCGAATTTTCTATTCCAAAATCAATAAGTTTTTTGTAAATTTCAGCACCGTAATTGAATTTTTTCAAACAAACCATTGATTCCGCCATTCTATATAACAGATTAATTTCATCGTTCATCAAGTAAACTTTAAATAACTCAAGTATATTTACTTTTTGGAGGTAAAGAAATGAATAAAGGAGTAACTGCCTTAATAATAGTAATATTAATCGTTGCATCGTTTGCAGGTGGATTTTTTGTTTCCAAATATTATATACAAGGGACCTCTAAACAAAAAACCGGTTCAACAAACAATACAGGAATTTCTTATGTGACAGTTATAGACGATGGAAATAATGTTGTAAAAATACCTCAACCCGTTAAAAGCATTGTATCCTTAGCACCATCTTGTACTGAAGTAGCATTTTCACTGGGGCTGGGAAACAGAGTTGTTGGAGATACTATTTATGATAATTTTCCTCCCCAGGCAGTGAATATTACCAAAATAGGAGGAATAACTAATGTTTCTGTAGAGAAGGTAATTGCCTTAGATCCAAACCTTGTTCTTGCCTACGGTGGATTGAACAACCCTCAAACAATTACTAAAATAGAGAATGCGGGAATACCTGTTTTAATAATGAACCCAAGCAATTTAATGGACATACTTCATGATGTTATGATTCTTGGATTTGCGACTAATACTACATCAAATGCCACTAAAATTGTAAATTTGATAGATAATTTCATTTTTTACATAAATAATGCAACATATTCAATACAGAATAGATCAACTGTATTCTATCTTGGGTGGTACCCTCAAATGTACACAGCAGGTGAAGGTACTTTCATAAATAATATGATCGTCCTGGCGGGAGGAATAAATATTGCTTCTTCTGGATACTCATGGTTCATAATGAACCCAGAAACCCTTGTATCTGAAAATCCTCAGTGGATCCTTGTTTCCCAGGATCAAGCTTTAATGTTACAGCAATTGGAGAACAATTCTGCATTTCAAAATATTACAGCAGTTAAATTACACCATTATATAATATTGCCAGACTACTACCTTCAAGAACCTGGTCCACAGATGTTTATCGGTGTGGGAATTTTATTCAAGACACTGTACCCAGATTCCGCAAGTGGAATGCCAAAATTAACATTACAGGAAATCTTCCCTGGCTATGTATGATTACAAGAATGTACCACATATCAAAATTTCCCGATCTCTCTTCCTATATTTTTTTTAATGGCTGTAACTGGGATTGTGATTTCTGTATAATGAAAAAATACAAATTTGATATTCATTGGTCAGAAAAACAGGATTTAGATATTGATTTAAAATATCTTTCAGTTGAAGATGCAATTGAAATTTTAAGGAAAAATAAAATTAGGGAAGTTTTTCTTGGAGGAGGTGAACCTACAATAGATCCTTCCCTTAAGGAATTTTTGAAAATATTGAGATCTGAAAGGATCAGAATAAATCTTCTTACTAATGGAGATCTCTTAGACCAAGAAACAGTTTCGCTTGTTGATAGAATTGCCTTTAGTATTAAGGCTCTTGATGATAGTATTCATAAGAAAATTGTTCATAGATCAAACGCTAGAGCTCTGGAGAATCTAAAAAAATTTTTCAATGATAAATTTACATTTGAAACAGTATATATGAATGAACTTGGATGCAAAAATGTAATGGATATAGCTAGATTCATTGAAAATTTAAAAAATGGATTGACATTGAGAGTTGATCCTCTCATACCGATAAACAATGAATTTTCCAAAATTGATATTGAAAAAGTTGACAATTGTATTGAATTAGTATCAAATATGTCTAGCGTGAAAGCGTTCAGAATTAAGGGAAAAGGAAAAAATGCAGAAGTGCTTTACCCATGAATATTGAAATAATTGTTCTTGTTCTGGCCATATTAATTGATGCATTTGGGGAGTACCCCAATACTGTACATCCTGTCGTTTGGATTGGAAAAATCATTTATTTTTTTGACAGAAAAAGAAAAAAAAGATCAATATATATTGAATTTATTGAAGGAACGCTTCTTTTCATTTTTGAATCACTACTTTTTATCTTTGTCATATATATTATTCTGAATTTAACAGAAAGAAATTTTGTAATTTTTATAATATTGCAGGTATTTTTGCTTAAGGCATCTTTTTCAATAGGTTCATTAATAAGACATGTGAAAAGATGTGAAACGGAAGACGTTGAAATACTGAGAAAAAATGTATCCATGATTGTGAGCAGAGATGTGAATTCACTTGATAAGGCTCATCTCTATTCTGCAGCAATAGAAAGCGGAGCAGAAAATATAGTTGATTCAATAGTTTCACCTTTATTTTATTTTCTTTTCTTCGGAGTAATAGGTGCATTCTTTTTCAGAATAGTAAACACATTTGATGCTATGGTAGGCTATAGAAATGAAAGATATGAATACTTTGGGAAATTTGCAGCAAGAATGGATGATGTAATGAATTTTATTCCAGCGAGAATAACAGGGTTAATAATGATGTTATTTTCTCCTAGAAGGGTAGTGAATAACCTTAAAAAATACAAGAAAATAAAATTGAACGGTATGTACACAATAGCATCCATAAGTGCAGTTTTAGATGTAACTCTAGAGAAAATAGACTATTACAGAATAGAGGGTAAAAGATCTTGCACTTCCTTGGATGTAAAAAGAACAATTAGTTATATATTATATGTTAGCATTATTTGGATTGCAATAGTTATGGTGGTGATGGTATTCTATGGTCTACCATGGTGGAGCTAGGGAATCAGAAAAGGGATTCCTTGATTTTTCATACTCGGTAAATCCATACAAGGTTCCCTTCATGAATAATCTTTTTGAATCTGATTTCACCTCGTACCCATACTGTGATTCACTCGAATTAAAAATCAAAAAGAAATTTAATATTGAGCAGGAGGTGGTAATAGGTGCAGGAATAACCGAGCTTCTTTATATGGTTTCATACTCTTTAAGAAAAAAGGATGCCATGTTTATGAAAAATACTTATGGAGAATACGAGAAAATGGCTGATCTGTTTGATCTGAGAAAAAATATCATAAGGAGCATTGATCCAAATCTCAGATCATTCAATTTAAAAAATGGCATAATATTTTTTTCAAATCCTAACAATCCTACTGGAAAATTTTATCAAGATATTGAGATTCTTTTTGAAACTGCTGAAAAAAATAATTCAATCGTGGTTCTCGACGAAGCATTTATTGATTTTGTTAATCATCGCGCGATAGATTATCCTGAAAATGTAATAGTTTTAAGAAGTTTTACAAAATCTTTTGGCCTCCCAGGTATAAGGGCAGGCTATGCATTTGGGCCAGAAAAAGTGATTAAAAAAATGAGAGAATTTAGAATGCCTTGGTCTCTAGGTACGCTTGGATGCAAATTTATAGAACTTGCCTTGAAAAACAATGCTTTTCTTAAAAATTCAATAAAAAAAATCAGAATTGAAAAAGAGAGAATAGAAAATGCAACAGGGTTAAAAACGCATGCAAATTTCTTTCTAGCCGATGCAGGTTTTCATGGTCTTAGCGAAATTTTAAAAAATTCTAACATACTGGTAAGAGATTGCTCATCTTTCGGCCTTCCGAATTCGGTGAGATTCTCAATCAGGAAAAAACGTGATAACGATCTCTTATTACAAAAATTAGAAAAATTCGAACTTAAAAATGTGGAAGGAATTAACTATGAAATATAGACCTATATTCATCATGGGAACTTCTTCAGGTGCTGGTAAAACAACCGTTGTCACTGCCCTTTGCAGAATATTCAGCGAAATGGGTGTTAATGTAACGCCCTTCAAGGCTCAGAACATGTCATTGAATGCAGGTGTTGGTATAGGAGGAGAAATGGCATATGCACAGGTATTACAGGCAAAAGCGTGTGGAAAAATGCCAGATGTGAAAATGAATCCTGTTCTGCTGAAGCCTGAGGATGGAAAAACACAGATTGTTCTGAATGGAAAATATTTCAAAAATATAGACGCAGAAAACTATATGAATTCAAGAAAAGAAGATTTATTCAATATTATTTTGAAAGATTTTAAATATGTAAGTGAAAGAAGTGAGCTAGTGCTAATTGAGGGTGCAGGTTCTCCAGCGGAAATTAATATAAAGAATGATCTTGCTAATATGCCACTTGCAAGGAAAATAGGATCAAAAAATATTTTGGTCTCGGACATAGACAGGGGTGGATCATTTGCCAGCATTGTGGGGACTGTTGAACTTCTGGGTAAAGATTCTTTTTCAGGGTATATATTGAATAAATTTCGTGGCAGCAAGGATCTCCTTAAAGACGGTTACGATTTTCTTTTAAAAAAATATGATCTTAAACATTATGGTACTATCCCATTCATTGAAAATTATTTGCCACAGGAGGATTCGCTTTGGTCCTGGAATGGAAAAAGTGGGAAAATTATGGTTTCAATAATAAAATTACCTCATATAGCTAATGCTACGGATTTTCATATTTTTTCAAAGATTAAGAATGTTGGATTCAACTTTGCATCATCGCCAGATGAACTGAAAAATTCAGATCTTATAATTATACCCGGAAGCAAGCTTACGGTAAGCGATTTAATCTCCTTAAAAAAAGGGGGTTTTGAAGATAAGATAAGAGAATTATATAAAGAGGGTACAAGAATAATTGGAATCTGTGGCGGATATCAAATGATGGGTGAATATATTATGGACAATTTCGAAACAAAATATGGGAAAATAGAGGGCCTAAAAATTCTGAAAAGCAGGACAATGTTTGATGAAAAGAAAAAAGTTTCTTTAATAAGCGGAAATATTATTAATAAAGAATTTTATAATTATCATATTTCTGGATATGAAATACACTTTGGAAAATCAATTTCAAATAGACCGTTTTCCATAATAACAAGTGAAAATGGAAGAAATGTAAAAAGATATGATGGTAGTACATCAACCAAAGCATTTGGCACTTATTTTCATGATATTTTTTACAATTTAGGTTTCCTGAAAAAGCTTCTAAATGATATTGCAAAGGAAAAGGGCATGGAAAAAATTAATGTAAATTACAGCCTCGATAAGGAAATCAATTCTTTGGCAAATCTATTTAAAAAGCACTTGGACATAGATTCAATTTTAAAAGACTGAAATATAAACAGGTCCTACTTTTTAATTTTTGGTATTAATAAATTGACCCTTTTCCTATATTCAATATATTCATTCCCAAACTTCTCTTCCAAATATTTTTCTTCTTTTTTTATCAATTTTCTGAAAAGTCCATATGTGAGAAATGGAACCGGAATTAAAAGAATTAAACCAAAAATTAATATTATACCGGGAATAATAAAAAGAATCCATCCGGCATAGAGAGGATTCCTAACATATGCATAAGGGCCATCAGTCACTAGCTTACCATATTTGAATGCCTGCTGAAGATGTTTTACAGAGAAAAATACCAATATAATGCCAATTAGAACCAATACAGTACCTATAATGGGGAAAATTTTTCCTTGGAGTACCCAATTCTTAAAAAAATAAACATTGATAAATCCTAGCAAAATTGCTAAGGATCCCATCGTAAGTGCCATTATGTGACCTATACCTAAAACATTCGTCTTTTTTGCCATCTAACCCTTTATTATCATATATTGAAATTATTAAAAAATTTATCCTTTTTTTAATTGATGATGCTATTCACTTTCTTTATTTACTGCAAATTCCATTAAAGTTAAAAATGCAGTAGATAATGATTTTCCTATTACTGTTGCGAATCCACCATATTTAATTCCTTTCTTTTCATTAAATGCTACCATTATTGCATCGGATGAAGTTCCTACTCCTTTACCAGCTTTCATTAAAGAATAAACTTTTGTAGAGATCATTACGTTAAGGAGATCCATAGCGCAACTGAATTCCACCCCTTTTTTCACAACAAGTATGGAATTTATTGTCTTTGATTTTTTGCAATCTTCACCAGGAATACATAAATACCCAAGACCCAATGTAAGAACTATGAAAAAATTTTCGTCATCATAGAAGAATGAATTCTTTGAAAGATTAACCGCCGTAAGAAAGGCGACATAATCGTGTATATTTTTACTCATTTCAAAATTTCTCGCCAATTCTACAGGATCATCATCGAAGTTTTTATTTACTTTGAGTATGAAAAATCCTGACCTTTCACCATATCTGCCATTGTAAAATGATGAGGATAAGGTCTTTAATTTTTTTTCAAATTTTACCATAATATAATTTTCATTTCTTTCCGGTAAGATTTTCATAAATTTCTTCAACCTTTTGGATTACTTCATTTACCTTTATCCCTCTCTTTTCTGCAATGTATACTGATCCTCCTGCACCAACTCCTTCCTTTACTATACCAAGCTCATAATCTCTCAAGCCTTTGTATCTGGATTTTGAAAAGTCCAAATTGGCTTGATAATATCCCACTCCAATTTCCTTTGCAGTTTTTTCAAATGTTGCGCTCTTATCTTGTATTACGTATTTTGTGGTAAGTATCTTTTCTGGTATTTTTCCTGTTTCTTTCATTAGTGCTGATACTGCTAGCATTTGAGTACCTCCTGCAAGATATATTTTTCCATGGTATCCATGGGAAAAGCCCAATATAAAAGCCATCATAGGATCACCCAGCTCCTTTAATGATTTATACCAGTCAATTTCATTACCCTTACTGATCCTTTTAAGGGCTTTTTCCACAACGTTCATCTTAAGATCTATTGGATTTATCATTGATGCAGATGAAACCTTTGATTCATATCCTAAACTTGTAAGAACTGCTTGGGCAGTAGTAGTACCTCCAGGAACGCTTTCGCCTATATATATTTCATCAATAAATGATAATTCATTGCCTAAAAGCTCTGATTTTTCCAATATTTTTTCCAAATGAGGAAGTGCGGTTTTTTCCACTATGTTTCTCCCAGGAATTTCTGATATATTTACAAAAGGTATCTTTGGCATTTCTACAGTTCCTGACCTTACAACAAGAACTGGGAAATTTGCAATCATCTTAGATGCCTTAGTTATTATCCCTGGTGTAGGATGGCCCTCAGGTGTAACTGGTATTTCATCAATAGATTTGGGTCTACTGTAAAAAAGGAATTCTGCATCGGCAATTGGTGTGTACATTATTAGCTCTGGATCCTTTCCCGCAATAGTGATTCCTGGAATTGACGCTACATCTGTATTAGATATAACAAGAATAAACATAATTAAAGCAAAATTGAAATAGATAAAATGTATTTTAATTTTTTGATGTTATCCCTGATCTCATTCTTCACGAATATTCCGTCCAAGGGAAACCTTGAAAAGGCTTCGAGAGAGACGTTCTTACTTCCCTTAATTGCACTGATTATTTCTTTTCCTGCTGCAATGGTTTTTTATTTTCTTAATTTTATTCCTTTAATTATTAGAGCTATTTTTGCAATTCTGGTCATTTATGCAATAAATGGTTTGTTGCATCTAGATGGCCTTGCAGACTTTTCAGACGGTTTGATGGTAAAGGGATCGAAAGAAAAGAAAATTAAAGCACTGAAAGATGTTAACACAGGAATAGCTGGCTTGTTTTCAGTCCTTTTTGTTATTATTGTTGAAATTTCTTCTTTATACTCCTTAAAAATTTCAATGATTAATGTGTTTTCATTTTTCATTGTTTCAGAGTTTTCAGCTAAATTTTCAATGCTCTTGGGGTTGACTAATCACGGGGGAGGGGAAGGTCTAGGTGCACTTTTTGAGAGAAATTTTAAGAGTTGGTATCTTCTTACAGCTGTTTTAATATCCGCTCCTTTTATATTTTTATTTGGTTACAAGTACTTTTTTTCATTTTCAGGTTTTATTATATCTGCAATAATTTCCTTAATATGCAAAAGAAACTTTGCTATGGTAAATGGAGATTGCCTGGGAGCAATGAATGAGATTTCAAGAGCTATTACAATGGTGTTTCTATGTTTGGTGTTGTGATGGCCGGAGGGAAAAGTACAAGGATAGGTGTTGAAAAACCTATTCTTGAATTCAAAGGTAAAAAATTCCTTGACATATCATGCGAGGCAATAGTAAAATCTGGATTGAACTGCGCTGTAGCAGTTTCTGAAAATGCACCAAAAACAATAGAATATGCAAAAACCCGATATGAAATATTAAAAACACCTGGAAAAGACTACTGCTCCGATGTGAAGTTTATATTTGATCTTTTAAAAGAACCATTCCTAACGGTTGTTTCAGACATACCTTTTGTAACATATATTGACATTTTGGAATTCATGAATGATTACAAGGGAAAAAGCATGGCAGGTGTAGTGATAAAGAATGGGAACATGGAATATGTAGGCATCAATATCGTTTCTAATGACATTGATGATGAAATACATGTTTTTAAAAATGATCTTCTGCTAATGAATGTTAATACTTGGGAGGATTATAAAAAAATATTGGAAAAAATTTAATCTCTATATTTTGCAAGCAAATATGCTATTATGAATGGTATTATGATCCAAAGAATTCCGGCAATGATCAGAGGAGCATAAGTTATATCGTAAGCGGATGGATTTATAGTAACGCCTCCGAATATCCCCATCTTATTTGTAATCAATGTCTGAAATAGGTTGGAATAACCTGCAGGGCTTATGTAATCGAATATTATATTCAAAACAACGTAAGATGAACTGCTTGATGAAATGCCAAGTGCTGAAATAACTGCCATTGGAATAACCTCCCAGAAAAGATCCATAACAACAAATATACCTATTGCTGCTCCTAGAAGAGCTCCCTGAGATTTTACAATGTGAGAGATCAAATAAACAATTGAAAGAAACGCCACACCTTCGACAAAATATGTCCATATTAATTCAATCAAGAACGTTGCCGAAAAATACATACTGAAATAGTGGTAATATATTAGATCAACCACTACCATTGCTAAAGTTCCTGCGATTAGGATTGCTAGGGCATTGGATAGAAATCTCGTAGATATTAATTCACCCCTGGTGACTGGCCTCTTGAGTACTGATTCAAGAACACCACTCGTTCTATCTTTTCCATATGTGAGGTAAGCTGTAAATATTGCAAGGATTGGAATGAACAATCCAAGAATAGATGATATGCCTGAAAACACCAAATTCTGAAGTTTATCTTGAGTCATCGGTGAATATAAAGATAATTTTGAAAGACCTGTAACTGTGGATAATCTCCCACCATTTATGCCGGAATAGATGTTCACCTGAGATCCTCTACTATTTTTAACTTCCAGATAAAAAGTATCGTTCATATTTCCTTTCTGAATTTGAGGAAATATTTTTGTCATAGATGCAGAAGTTATATTATAATAATATGTATAATTAAAAGTCTCAGGCATCATCTTGCTGGAATTAGTGCCCAAAAAAATAAAACTAAGCGAATTAGAATGGCTTCCATTTTCACCCACATACATTGCAAGAACGCCCATGTTACTAGAATTTTGAGGATTGAAAATACCAGGGTATATTTCAAGGCCTGAATATTTCAATTGATAATTTATTGTATATGGTATTTGAGATGTTTCAATTTTATTTCCAAATCGTGTATATGTATAATTTACCAACACCTGGATCTGGTTTGAATATTTGATAGGAAAAGTTACATTAGCGTAACCGCTTGATGATGAAATATATCTATAATTTGATCCATTGTATTGGAAATATACAAGTACATTCTTTACAGGATTTCCGTAACCGTCATGAATGTATGCAACCATGGTTAAATTATTGTTACTTATGAAATATCCGTATGCTGCCTCAGGTGAACTTGGAACATTTGATGAATTTGATGATGATGCATTCTCATATGCCAAAAGGGCTGATAACCCCACTATTGCCAAAATGAGAATGATAACAAACTTGCTTTTCATCGTTCTTTTGATTTCATATGATATTGGTTTCATTGTTTCCCACCTATTAGTTTGAAAAAGTATTCTTCTAGAGATTCTCCAACAGGCTCAAATTTTCTTACCCTTAATTTATTTGTGATTAAATCATTAAGAATTTCCGGAATTTCACTTTCTTTTATGTTAAGATCGGTAAGCATTATTTGCCCGTCCAATTTTTCATAAATTCCGTACTTTGAAAGTATGGGTTTTACCTTATCTTCATTTTCATTGAAGTTAATTATTTCAATATACACCTTCAATTTACCTAGGTTCCTCAGTTCTGATTTTGTAAGAATCTTAATTAATTTTCCGTGGCTTATGATTGCAACCCTATCAGCAAGATTCTCTATTTCTGTAAGAATGTGTGATGATAGTAAAATACTCCTTTCTTTTGACTTTAAATTCAGAATAAGGTTTCTTACAAACTTAACACCCTCGGGATCAAGACCATTGAGAGTTTCGTCAAAAAGAACATTTTTTGGATCATTAATCAGTGATTCCGCAATAGCAAATCTTTTTTTCATGCCCTGTGAATATTCCCTTAATTTTTTATTAAGGTCGTTCGATAGTCCAACCATATCAAGTAATTCTTTAATTTTTTTATCTATTTCATTTCGATCCTTCCTGTAAAAACCTGCAAAATATCTCATCAATGCTAAAGGTTTTGCGTTAGGTTCAAAGTTTGGAAGCTCAGGAATCCAACCAACATTATATGATGCTTTAACTTTTTCCTTTATAATATCGAAACCATCAACTTTTATTTTTCCTGATGTTGGGAGTAAAATACCCGCTATAATTCTAATTGTTGTTGTCTTACCAGCACCATTTAGCCCTACTAGTCCAAGAATTTCCCCGTTGTTTATTTCAATAGTTAAATCTTTTACTGCTGGGGGATTGTGAGTGCTGTATATTTTTGTTATATTATTAATTTCAATCATATTGATCGCTTTTCCATAGATATATCTATTATGTATATAAGGTTTATTTAAGAATCTTCCCCGTTTCCATATACCATAAATAAAGGTCAAGAGTAGCCAGATCCATACCTAAATTGGATGATATTTTTTTGAGCTCATTTTCTAAAATTAAATAATTTTTTTCAGTAATTTTTGTTTCACTTGTAAGACCGTTCTCCTTCATAATTTTAAAAATGTGTTTATCAATGATTGCATAATTTTTATAGCCAACGTTTCTCAGAAAGTGTGATGATTCTTTGAAGCCTATACCTTTTATATTTTTTATTAGCCATTCCCTTCTATCGCTGTCATTTTTATTTATAAGAATTTTCTTTATGTTATATGCAAACTTTTGATTTTCATATATGTATTTTGCTCTAGTATTATAGAATCTATAACCTGAATTCTTTAATTTTTGGGCAAGATACTTCTCATCCATTGATGCAAATTCTTCTGGTTTTATGTTTTTCTGCATTTTAATGCCAAGTTCCGCGGATGTATTCGCTGTAAGGATACAAAAACATAATTCGGAAAACCAATCAAGATCTTCTTTTTTGCTCATTTCCTCAAATTCAGCAATTCTTTTTTCAACTACTTTAGAAATACTTTTCTTTAACTCTTCTATTTTTTTTATTAAATCCATCACTGTAGATATAGCCCTGGACTTATTAATTTTTATTTATTATCTGAAGCAATGGAGATAATAGGGGCAAAATTCAAATATGATGTTTTTTTCAACCTTTTCTGTATTCACTCTGGAGGTGAAAGATAAATATGGAGGATGCTGAAGATGGCCGTTGGAATTCATATAATCGCGGATTTTT